>CAYRGU010000059.1:0-17154 GCA_964423845.1 uncultured Nitrospirota bacterium | reverse complement strand
ATAGAGTACCTCCCGTTCTGTTCGGGAAGTTCTATCCGCATGATCAAAGAGAAACTGTTGGAGAAGAAAAACGTTCTGGCGAAGAAGGGTGAGCCCTTCAAGGTGAGGCTATGGGAGGATCGCACGCGTGGCAGTCGATGGACGCCTCTCTACGATGCGGCCTGTCTCAAATTGATCGCCGACAGTTATGAGCGGACCCAGAATATCCGGGTTGCCGATACAGGAATGCGCTATTTTGAGTTTGTTGGGATTCAAACCGGGAACTATTCCGTTGTCTTTGAGCTCCGGTACGGATGGAAGTTTTCCGCCGATGACCGTCTTCACTATGACATTGAGATTGTCGCGCAATAGCGGGTCTCTTAAGCAGGCGTTTTAAAAACAGACAGTGAAAAACAGCCAGAATGACAGGCTGCGCAAAAGACCCCAATGTAAGGCCCAAACGAGCGACGTGAGAACGTCGCAGAGGGGCCTTTTCCGTCAGCCTGTTGGGCCCCCGTATCGGATCATGGTCCCATCGTCTAGTGGTCTAGGACGCTGGCCTCTCACGCCGGAGACACGGGTTCGAAACCCGTTGGGACCACCCTGTACGTTTTTTGAAGTTTGGGTAGAATTATCTCATGCGGATCATCGATAAAACGTTTACCGTCGTTCTGGCCGGCGGGGAAGGGAAGCGGCTTTATCCCCTCACTGCGGACCGGGCAAAACCTGCTGTTCCCTTCGGGGGCATCTACCGGATTATTGACTTTACCCTGTCAAACTGCCTCCATTCAGGCCTGCGCCAGATTTTAGTTTTAACGCAATACAAATCACATTCTCTGCACAAACACTTGAGGGATGGCTGGACAATCTTTAATCCAGAGATTGGGGAATTTATTACCCCCGTTCCCGCGCAGATGAGAACCGGGGATGAGTGGTACGCAGGCACCGCAGATGCCGTCAATCAAAACCGTTATTTGCTCGAGCGAAGTGGCGCGGAATATGTCCTGGTCCTCTCCGGAGATCATGTCTATCGGATGGATTACGCGGCGATGCTCATGGAGCATGTCCTCCGCAAGTTTGACGTGACCATCGCGAGCATTCCCGTGCCCTTAATCGAATCCCATGCCTTTGGTATCATGGAGATCGATTCGGATCTTCGTGTCCGCAGATTTTTTGAGAAATCGGATTCCCCACTGCCGATGCCCTCACGGCCCGATCATGCCCTGGCCTCCATGGGCGTCTATATCTTCAGCATGCCCGTTCTCCTCAATATTCTGGCCCAGGACCGGCAGGATGCCCTCTCACGACACGATTTCGGCAAAAATATCCTCCCCGGGATGCTTCAGACCCATGTTGTGGGAAGCTACGAGTTTCTGGGATCCCATGGCCGGGTGACTCAAGATTGCTACTGGCGGGATGTGGGGACCCTTGACGCCTATTATGATGCGAATATGGACCTGTTAGATCCCGTCCCTCCGGTGGATCTCTACCAAAAGGACTGGCCGATCCGAACCTACCACGGCCAATACCCCACCGCGCGGATGGTCCGCTCGGAAACGGGAGAGGCTGGGTCGGTCACCAATGCCCTTCTCTCCGGAGGGGATGTCATTATCGGGGGTCAGATCAATCACTCCATTCTCTCCCCGGAGGTTTGGGTCGAGGCGGGGGCGCTGGTCGAGGATTCCATCCTTCTTGAGGGGGTTCGCGTCGGCGCTGGGGCCCGGCTGTGGCGCTGTATTGTGGATAAAGAGGTCTCCATCCCGCCGGGGGAGAGAATTGGCTATGATCCCGATCAGGATCGTATCCGGTTTAACGTCTCCGATTCCGGCATCGTTGTCATCCCAAAAGGCTACGAATTTCACCGCACCCCAGGATCCGCTGCGGCTCCTTAATCCTCCGAAATTACTTCACCCGATTAATTTGTATTTTCTTGATGATGACGCTCTCGCGGGGCCGGTCCATCCGATCCTTGGGGGCCATTGCGATTTTATGCACAATCTCCTGACCGCTGATCACCTGGCCAAAAATGGTGTGGTGATTATTCAAATGCTCTGTGGGCCCTTCCGTGATAAAAAACTGGCTTCCATTCGTGTTGGGGCCCGCGTTTGCCATGGCAAGTCGCCCTGGACGGTCGAATTTAAGCAGGGGAGAGAATTCGTCCCCAAACTCATAACCCGGTCCCCCCGTACCGGTTCCCATCGGATCTCCACCCTGAATCATAAAGCCGGGGATGACCCGATGAAAGATCAGTCCATCGTAAAACGGCTTCTTTACCTTGCTCCGTGTCTTGGGATCCACCCATTCCCGGCTCCCTTCGGTCAATGAGACAAAATTTTCAACAGTTTTTGGCGCCTCTTTTTCAAAAAGCTTAAGGGTGATCGTTCCCAGATTCGTTTCCATCGCCGCATACAAGCCGGGCGTCAGGTTCTTTTCCTCGGCCTCTGCAATTCCCACGATCCCCACCCCAATGGCCATCAGCATGAACAAATAACCCATATTCTCCTCCTTCTCGTGAGTTTCAATTTAAAAAAATGATACGGCCTAAAGCCGCATCGCTTACAGCCCCCCATTCACGATCATACAGATTAAAGACAAAGCGCCGCAAGATCGCTCGGAGAGACCTCTAACAGCGAATCCACAACGCGATCCGCACGGTGGATTAAAATTTCTCTTGAATAAGAATTGGTCACCGCGAGGCAACGCATTCCAGCGGAACGCGCCGCCTCAACGCCATGAATGGAATCCTCAATGACCACGGTTTCCGACGGCAAGATTGGCGCAAGGGGATGGGCGTGGGCATTGATCCGGGATAGAGCCGTCAAGAATGCCTCCGGGTGTGGTTTGCACTGCCTGACATCCTGGGCACTCACAATCACGGGAAAGGCCGACTGTATTTCCCCTTGTTCCAAGGCATATCTGATCTCACCGCGAAAAGCGCCCGAGGCGATGGCCAATCGATAGTTTCCTTCCGCTTTTCTTACAAACGCGACCACGCCCGGGTAGAGCAGTAATTCCTTTTCGGACAACGTGCGATAGAGGGCCATTTTCCGATGGATCAGCCGCTTGACAGGTCCCTTGTCATGGGGACGTTGGCAGGCGGCAAGGACCGCCTCAAAACACCCCTTGTCGTCCATCGCCAGATACTTTTGGTCATACTCCTCACGGCTCAGGGAAATTCCCTCCTCGGAGAGGACCCTCTGGAAGGACTGAAAATGGTGCGACTCGCTATCGACAATCACCCCATCACAATCGAAGATAATCGCTTTTAACATGGCCCCCGCTATCGTGGACAGGTTGATACGAAAACGGGGGATCGTATCCGAGAGGATCGATTAAAGTAAAGGGCACCTCTAAAAACCTACTGCGCGGCCCGATTGCTGCGTTGCGCGGTACTCGTAATCCTCATGTACAAACACGTACACTGCGGTTCCTGCGTTCCGTGCGCCTTGCAATCAGACCGCTCGCTACGGTTCTTAGAGGTACCCTAAAGAGGCTGCCGTTAAACCCAGGCGGTGACCACCGATTCGGGGTGGCGCGTACTCTGATTGGCCAAGGCATAGGGGCTTAATCCGGACCGTGTCGAAGCGCCCACGAGGGCCGTCTTAATCTCCGAGAATCGCGCCCCGGGATGATTTTGCAGGTAAAGCGCGGCGACCCCCGCGACATGGGGCGCTGCCTGGCTTGTTCCGCTCATCGTGCCATATCCCCCGCCAGGGAGGGTGGAAAGAATCCCCACGCCCGGTGCGGCAATATCTGCCTTGCCATAATTAGAAAAGGAGGCGAAGGAATCATCCTCCCCCGCACGGTTGGCCGGGCCCTGTCCCCCTTGTTTTCCATCCGTATCCGCCAGGGCGGTCACTGTAATCGCTTCGGGAAAAGCCGCAGGAATCGTCCCATAATTGGCCTTCCCTTCATTGCCTGCGGCGACGATAAAAGTGACCCCTTTTTGAGTGGCCCGCCGAATGGCAATCTGTAATGCCTGGCTTTCTACCTGGTTTACCCCCGATGCGCCAAGACTCATATTGGCCAGTTGGATTTGATCGACATGATTCGCGACATAATTCACCCCTTTGATGACGCCAGAAATCGATCCTCCGCCGTTGCCCCCAAGGACCTTCACTGCGTATAAATTCGCCTCCGGTGCCACGCCTCGGACGCCAATGCCGTTGTCCAGCGCAGCGACAATGCCGGCCACATGCGTGCCATGCCCATTAAAATCGTAGAGCGTTGGTTCATCAGGCACAAAGGAGGCCCCCCCCCGGACGTTGCGCGCAAGATCCGGATGTGAGGCGTCAATGCCGGTATCGAGAATGGCCACCCCGACCCCACGGCCCGTCTTTGTACTTCGCTCGGCATCGATCCGATCAACCCCTGTGGGGATAATCTGTTGCGCCAGCGCAATACTCGGATTGGCCAGGCGCGGCGTGGGGGAGGGGGGAGGGACTGGCTTTCTCATCGACGGCCGTTGAGGACGGGGCCTGACGACAGGGGGCGTGGGGAGAGGCATTTGTCCTGGAGGGAGGGGGAGAAGGGGCCTCCTCCCTCTTGGGCGCCGGGAACCGGGATAGATATAAGCGACCAGGTCAGAAAGGAGAGACCACTTGGAAGAGGGCTTGAGGCCTGTCGAAGTCGCCGAGTCAGATTGCATCAAAGAAAGCCGTGGATCTTTGCCTAAACGATCGAGCATCTCCCGTGTCAGGTTCGCATAAAACGCATTGAGCCGGAGGGTTTGCTCAACCTTGAGCTTAAATTCTGCGATGAGCTGGTCTATGTCGCGATGAGATCGGACTCCAATCAGGTATCTGTTTTTCCCCCCTCCTGATTCTTTGGGTGGGGAAGACACGGTCTCGGAGATGACAATATCTACCCTGTTCCCGATCTGCGGATTTTGACCCGAAGCAGTCTGTGCAATCACCGGCATCGGGACCCTCGACCGGTCAGAGACCTCTTGATCCTCTTCGATAAACTCAATGCGTGCATCTTTTTTTAGAATATCAACCAAGGCGGGCGTAAGGCGGGTGACCAGTATATTGACCCCGGAAAGCAGATCTCCTTCCTTCATCTCGATCCCATGTTCTTTGGCCACTTCCATGGGATCCGCTTCCTCCCGCAGGATAACAAGATAGCGGCCGGGAAGAGGAATTTTTGGGGCCTCGTCCACGGTAGAGGCCTGTTTGGAGGAATCTACCCAAGAACCGAAATGGGAGAAATAGGGTCTGGAGTTGTCTGACAGGGGCTGAATTTGAGGAGATTCTTCCGGCTCTCCGGGAGGCACGGGAGGCTTAGACAAAGGAGTCCCCCAAGACGAAAGGGCGAAAGCGCCTCGCCCCAGACTTCCATTGCCAATAGCCAGTTCCATTTCCTCTCCCCAAAAAGAAACAGAGAATCATTTCTTTATCGGAAAGAGAGAAAGGAAACTTAAACAACAGGGATCAGATTACCCCATGATGCTTAAGACAATTGCAGGGCGACGGAATTGATGCAGTATCGCAACCCGGTCGGTGCGGGACCGTCCTCAAAAAGATGTCCGAGATGGGCGTTGCATCCGTTGCACAGGACCTCAACCCTGTTCATGCCGAAGCCAGTATCCGTTTTGGTCTTGAGGCTTGTATCAGAAAGTGGCGACCAAAAACTGGGCCAGCCGGTGCCGGAGTCAAACTTCGTGGTTGAACTAAAAAGCGCATGGCCACAACAAACACAGTGGTAATTGCCACCTTCCTTACAGTGGACATACTCTCCGGAGAAGGGACGTTCGGTCCCCTTCATCCGACAAATGTTGAACTGCGCTGGTGTCAGCTTTTGCCTCCAGATCGCATCCTCATTGAAGACCTCGTCATTCATGATTTCCCCCCCGCTGTCCCCAATGGGGATCGTTCACTTGCGACCCCACTTGCGACCCCACTTGAGACCCTCCGTGGCGATACAAATTCTTGACATTCATTTTTTGAAACACTACCATGGCCTCCGTCTGTGCGGGAGTAGCGCAGTGGTAGCGTAGGAGCTTCCCAAGCTCTTGGTCGCGGGTTCGAATCCCGTCTCCCGCTCCAACCTTTTCGAGCAGACCGCTTCGCAGAACGACCTCGCCATGAAGTGGCGCCTCGGTGGTGCTGCGCTGGCGCTTCTTATGTTGGATAAGGGAAGAACAGGCCCATGACCCGAACACGGGCCGGGTTGTATTCATCTGGCATAATTTGAAACGGTTTGTCCCCAAAGAAGAGGTGGGCCATGGCCTGCACTTCGTCCAAGGCTGGCGAGCCTTCAGTCCGCGAAATATCTAACTGGAACTGTCCAAATTCCCCTTCATGATCCGCCTTCATGAAGAAGGCGACACGAAGCGCCCCAATCACCGCTTCGTGTCGGGTGTTGGGTCTTTCGCCATCCCAACAAATCTGGTTCTCTACCGTCTCTTTCAGAAGAACAACCTTTTGGACCTCTTCTGCCGTCAGCCGCAGCGTTCCTTGTCGTGCCGATGAGTCTTTCACAGACGACTACATGCCAAGATGTTTCTTGAGGATCGTGGCTTCGGCAATTTTAGGATTGCCAGCCCCCAGTTCTTTTGCCTTCTTGAACGCTTCGGTGGCCTCCGGGTGTTTCCCTTGCCCATCCAAAGAGACGCCCAGGTTAAAATGGGCCTCGGCAAAATCAGGGGCTACGGTAACCGCTTCCTGAAACATCGGCGTTGAAACATCAAAATGCCCCTGTGACAGGTGGTCCACCCCTTCATTGTTTTTTGCGGAGGCCATGGGGTTGCTCATCCCATCAGGAGACATTAACGCCGGGATCTGGCTACTTGACCCACCTCCCCCCGAACAGGCCGAAAAAAATAGGACCACAGATAACAGAAGCAGAGAAAATCTCATACGACACCCCCTTGTTAGACTTCCAATCACGATTGCCCTGTCCCCCCAAAAACAGACAGGGTGGCCCACTATAAAAAAAGGAATGCCCAAATGCAAGCGGGTGTGACCCCAAATAATTTGATCCGGATGATTGTTTGTCCCGGTCCCTTATGGTACCTTGTGCAGGCGTATGCTACTTGAAATTTCCGTTATCCTGATCCTCATCATCGCGAATGGGTTCTTTTCTTCGGCCGAAATCGCTGTTATTGCCGCGAGAAAGAGCAGGATTAAAGCCTTGGCCGAAAAGGGAAGTAGCGGCGCGGTGTTGTTGGCACACATTCAGAGTGAGCCGGAACGGTTTTTAGCGACGGTTCAGGTTGGGGTAACCCTGCTGGGTTCTGGGGCTGCGGCAGTGGGGGGGGTTGCCGCCATTGAGTCCGTCAAGCCTCTCCTCGATCAGGTTACTTTTCTTCAGCCGATCAGCGGATTTCTTGCCGTTTCTTTTGTTGTCATCGTGATCTCTTATTTTTCACTTGTTTTGGGAGAGCTCATTCCCAAATCGTTGGCTCTTAAATATCCCGAACAAATTGCACTGGTTGTGGCCCGGCCATTTAATTTGCTGGCCCGATTGTTGCGGCCTTTTGTGGATATCCTGACCGCGCCGATTTATTTTTTCTTAGGTCCCCTCGTAGGCAAAGTGGTGCCAGGCACGTTTATCTCGGAAGATGAAATCAAGTTTATGCTCAAAGAAGGAAAGGAGAAGGGGGTTTTTGATCAGACGGAACAGGAGTTAATTCATAGTGTCTTTGAGTTCACGGATATCTCGGTGAAAGAGGTCATGCTCCCCCGTCCCAAGATGCAGGCCATCCAGGTTGACACCTCTACCCCAGAGTTGCTGAAATATGTTGCCGAGAACATGCTTTCAAGATATCCAGTGTACAAAGACGGGGTCAGCGATATCATCGGCATCCTCTATTTTAAAGATCTGATGGCCATCCTGATACAGAATAAGCCGATTCTTCTCAAAGAGCTTTTACACCCGGCTTACTTTGTTCCGGAGACGATGCAGGTGAGTCGTCTTTTGAAGGAGCTCCAGAGACGGAAGCTCCAGATGGCCATCGTCATTAACGAATACGGTAGTGTTGAAGGCTTGGTCACCATGGAAGACTTGGTTGAAGAAATTGTTGGGGAAATTGAAGACGAATATGATGTTGAAGAGCGCTCTGTGGAGCGCCTGAAAGATGGCTCCTTGGCTGTGGATGCCTCACTTTCAATCAGGGATTTGAACAACGATTATGGGCTGCCTGTCCCAGAGGCAGGAGACTATGAGACGCTGGGTGGTTTTGTGATGGCACAGTTACAAGATATGCCAAAAGGTGGGGAGATTATTCAGTATGGTAACTATAAATTTACCATTGTAGCGATGGACGGCAGGCGTATCTCAAAGTTAAAGGTGGAGAAAAAAACGACCCTGGAAAAAGTTCAGAAATCTCATGCCGTGTGACCGTAAGACACGCAATTTTTTAGTCCGAATTGGCCATTCTTTAGATCATTATAAAGATCATTAAAACCAATAAATTTGTGTTGACAAGGGGCTCCCGTTCTGCTTAGAATGATAGCCGATCTATTAGATCGCCGATATAAAGAGTCGGATAGGAGTCAGGATGTTAAAGCTCAACAAAAAGATCGATTATGCGCTGATGGCCCTTAATTTTATGGCCTGTCAGGAAGAGGGGTCTGTTGCAAATACCCGAATGATTTCTGAAATCTATAACATTCCCCCTGAATTGCTTGCCAAGACCCTCCAGATCCTCGCTAAAAAGGGGATTATTGTGAGTCAGAATGGTCCAAAAGGGGGATACAGCCTGGCGAAGGCGGCACACCTGATTACTGTGGGAGAAGTGATCCGGGCCATTGAAGGTCCGGTTCATATCATCCATTGTACGGATGGCGCGAGCGTTTGTTCTCAAATGGAACGGTGTACGGTATATGGGCCGCTGAAGAAAATTGAAGGGAAGATTGTCGACTTGTTGGAGCAGACTACGTTAGACCAGCTCTATCAGGAAGGCGTTCAGGAAGAAATCTTTGTATAAGGTTTTTCGATACCTTAAGGAGTGTTTATGCTGAAATTTCCAATTTTCATGGACAATCACTCGACCACACCGATGGATCCGAGGGTTCTTGATATCATGCTCCCTTATTTTTGTGAAAAGTTTGGCAATTCGGCGAGCCGAAATCACTCGTTTGGGTGGGAGGCTGAAAAGGCCGTGGACGAAGCGCGTGACAAAATTGCGCGGTTAATTCATGCCGACGCCAAAGAGATCATTTTTACGAGTGGTGCGACGGAGTCCAATAACCTGGCCTTAAAGGGCGTGGCCGAGATGTACCGGGAAAAAGGGAATCACATCATCACGGCCGTGACAGAACATAAGGCCATTCTGGATACGGCCAAGCATCTTGAAAAGATGGGCTACGCGGTGACCTATTTGTCGGTTGGCTCGGATGGTTTAATTGATCCGGAGGCCGTTAGGGCGGCCATGACCGAGAAAACGATCCTCATCTCGCTGATGATGGCCAACAACGAGATTGGCGTGGTTCAACCGATTTCTGACATCGGAAAGATTGCAAAGGAGAGGGGGGTTATCTTCCATTGTGATGCGACACAGGGCGTCGGAAAAATGCCGCTTGATGTCCAGGCCATGGGGGTAGACCTGATCTCTCTGTCGGCCCACAAAATGTATGGCCCCAAGGGGATTGGGGCGTTGTATGTGAGAAAGAAGAATCCACGTGTTCGGGTTTCCGCCATGATGGACGGCGGAGGTCATGAACGGGGGATGCGTTCCGGAACGCTCAATGTCCCTGGAATTGTCGGGCTTGGAGAGGCTTGTGAAATTTCTCGTCTCTCCATGGACGAGGAGGGCAAGCGGTTGGAGGGGCTTCGCGATCGATTGCAGGAAATTATTTTTACCGGATTGGACGAGGTCTATCTGAACGGGCATCCCACGCGGCGGTTGCCTCATAATTTGAATGTCAGCTTCGCTTATGTCGAAGGGGAATCCCTTCTGATGGGCTTGAAGGAAGTGGCGTTATCTTCTGGTTCGGCTTGTACGACGGCAAGCCTGGAGCCTTCCTATGTCCTCCGTGCGTTGGGCGTGGGGAGTGATCTGGCGCATTCCTCCCTTCGATTCGGCTTGGGACGATTTAGCACGTTAGAGGAGGTGGAGTATGTGGGAAGTCGTGTGATTGAGTCGGTCCGGCGGCTGCGTGAAATGTCGCCCCTCTATGAAATGGCCAAAGAGGGAATTGATTTAAAGAGTGTTCAGTGGACGGCACATTAGGGCGTTGACATAGAAACGTAACAAGGAGGTGAAAGATGTCTTACAGCGATAAAGTCATTGACCATTACAATCAGCCTCGGAATATGGGGAGTCTGGACAAGAGTGATCCGAATGTTGGGACCGGCATCGTCGGCGCGCCGGAATGTGGCGATGTGATGAAGCTTCAGGTGAGGGTGGCCAATGGCATCATTGAAGAAGCAAAATTCAAGACATTTGGGTGTGGCAGTGCCATTGCCTCTTCAAGTTTAGCGACGGAGTGGCTCAAGGGTAAAACCATTGATGAGGCCTATTCGATCAGAAATACCGAGATTGTGAATGAGCTTAGCCTGCCTCCGGTAAAAATCCATTGTTCAGTACTGGCGGAGGATGCCATCAAGGCAGCGATTTCCGATTATCAGAACAAGATCCGAAAGACAACGGTCTAATCTAAACGAGGGGATAACATGGAAGAGATCACAACGGAAGTGGAGGGGATGGTGTTGACCCCGAGCGCGATCAAAGAGGTGAAGGGGATTATTGAAAGAAAAAACCTGGGGGATGTCGCCCTTCGTGTGGGGGTAGAAGGCGGGGGGTGCTCGGGGCTTTCTTATAAGATTCATTTTGATGCGGAGCGGACCGCTTCTGATACCACGATGGAAATGGATGGGCTTCGCGTCGTGATGGATGAAAAGAGTGCGGTCTATCTCGCCGGAGTGACGCTCGATTACAGTTACGACCTGACTGGCGGGGGGTTTAAATTTACGAACCCGAACGCAAAGAGTCGCTGCGGCTGTGGAGAGTCATTTTCGGCTTGAGAGTCTGCTGTGCGGTTCCACAATGTAAAAAACACGGGCCCCGCAAGGGGCCGAGTTATTTATGGAGGGCAACGTGTCCCGCGAGGTGGTTGCTGTGACGAAGACTGACCAGGCCATCGCCCCGCTCTCTTGTTGGCGTTGTCAGTCGGCGCATGCGGGCGCATTATTTTGCGCGCAGTGCAAGGCGTTGCAGCCTTTTTCCAGAGATCAAAACTACTTCGCGTATTTTGGCTTGAGTGACCGTTTAAATATTGATCTTTATTTTTTAGAGGCCAGGTATTATGATCTAAGCCGGCAATTTCATCCTGATTTTTATCAACGGAAGTCTCCCGGAGAGAGGGACATCAGCCTTGAAAACTCGGCGCGGCTTAATCTTGCCTATAAAACCCTGAAAGACCCCATCCAACGCATGGAGTACCTCCTGATCTCCCTCGGACAGTCGCCTCAACCTTCTGCCCCAGAAGATCTGTTTGACGAGATATTTGAAGTTCAGGAGACGATGGCGGAGCTGTCGGCTGTGCCTCCGGAGAAATCGGAGCAAAGGGCCTTGCTCTGTCATGCGCTTCAGGTTAAAGGCGAGGTTTTCAAGCAGCGCCGGGCTCAAGAAATGAGCCATCTCTTCATCCTGTGCGATGAATGGGATGCTCTTTTAGATGACATGGGCCTCTCTTCTGCGGGGGGAGGGTTGTCGGAGAGGCAAGAGGCGATTTGCAGGAAGATGCAAGCGCTCCTCTCACATCAAAGATATTTAGACCGTGTGTTAGGTGAGGCTTCCGTGGCCATGGGGACAGGTTAAGGGCTTTTTGGGTTATGCCAAAGATCACATTTCAGCTCGATGAACGTACGGTGACATTGGAGACCGCAGCGGGACAAACGATCCTCGATGTAGCACTTTGTCATCACCTTCCGCTTGAGCATAATTGCGGCGGGAACTGCGCTTGTACCACCTGCCACGTGATTGTGCGGGGGGGGGCAAACCATCTCTCCCTGATGGAAGCGGAGGAGGAAGATCGCCTTGATACGGCGGAGGGCCTGACCCTCTCTTCGCGATTGGGGTGTCGGGCCAAAATATTGGGAGATGTGGTGGTGAGCATTCCGAAAAATACACAACCGTTTCGGATTGCGGAACCTCATTAAAGGGGGTGTTCCATCTCAAGCGGGTATAAACTGATCTTTTCGAGGTTAACGTGGCTGTGAATACAACGGGTCTTCCCGATCAAGTCGTTAGAGAGATAGAGAGCTTTGGACTTCAGGTGGAGCGCTTAAGGAGTGGGGCGATCCCGGAGGAGAAGTTTAAACGATTTCGGCTTCAAAATGGCATCTATGGCCAGCGGCAAAAAGGGGTGCAGATGGTTCGGGTTAAGATCCCCTCCGGCTGCCTGAATCCCGAAAAGCTTCGCGCCCTGGCCAATGTTGCTGAGCAATATTCTACGGGGAAGGGGCATGTCACCACCCGTCAGGACGTACAATTTCATTTTGTGAAGTTGGACGATATTACGGCGGTGATGACGGATCTGGCTCGGGCCGGGCTGACCACGCGCGAGGCCTGCGGCAACACGGTTCGAAACGTGACCGCCTGTCATCTGGCGGGGCTTTGTTCCACTGAACTGTTTGATGTGACCCCCTACGCCGATGCGGTGGCCTATCACCTTTTGAGAAATCCGATCAATCAGGATTTGCCACGCAAGTTTAAGATCTCCTTCTCGGGATGCAAGAGTGAGTGCGGCATGGCTGCCATTCATGACATGGGTTTTATCGCCTCCAGCCGGGAAGATACGGGTGGCCTGGAATATGGGTTTAAGCTCTTTGTCGGAGGGGGGTTAGGATCGAGTCCCAAACTTGCGAAACTCTACACGGAGTTTCTCCCGCTCTCGGAAGTCCTGCCGACCTGCGAGGCGATCCTGAAAATTTTTGATGCGAATGGCGATCGAAAAACAAGAAGCAAGGCTCGGATGAAATTCGTCCTGGAGAAATGGGGCATCGATCTGTTTAAAAAGAAAGTGGCAGAGGAGTTGGCGCTTCTCAAAGAGGAGGGAAAGGTCTATCCGGTGTTGCCCCCCCCCCAGCCAAGAGGGACGGATCTTCCCGTTTTGTCGAATTCTGGCCAGAACGGAGGGGCCCCTTCGGAATATGCGAACTGGCTTCGAACGAATGTGATCCCGCAGCGTGAAGAAGGGATCTCGTCGGTTCAGGTTAAATTGATTTTAGGAGACATCGCGGCGGCCCAACTGCGTGGCCTGGCGGACATTGTTGATCTGTTTTCAGGGGGGGAGATTCGAGCCACCCATCAACAGAATTTCATCCTTCGCCGGGTCAGAAGGGAAGATCTGTCCGAACTTTATGCCCAATTAGGTCGCCTGGGACTTTCTGGAAGCGGTGTGGAGCGCGTGGTGGATGTGATCGCTTGTCCGGGAACCGATAGTTGTCAGTTGGGGTTGACCTCCTCGATGGGGGTGGGAAGGGCGCTCGTCGAGACCTTCTCGAAGGATCTTCCTGACTATGAAGACATTCAGGGCCTCCGCATTCGAATCTCTGGCTGTCCCAACTCCTGTGGTCACCATCATATCGCGGGGATTGGCCTGCATGGCGTGGCCAAAAAAATTAACGGGAGGTTGGTTCCGCATTACCAGCTTCATTTGGGGGGAGGGGTGAGTGCGGACCGTTCGGTGATCGGAAGCTCCAAGCTGAAAATTCCGGCAAAGAATATTCCTGCGGCGGTGATGGAAATCATCCGGATTTATCGAGAACAGCGCTGTCCGGAGGAGGCGTTTGCGCCTTTCATGGAACGGTATGGACGGGAGACCCTCTCTGTAAAACTGATCCCCTTTACCAGCCTTCCCTCTGTTGAAGAGGCGCTCGATTCCTATCGTGACTACGACTCGGATCGGGATTTTGATCTTGAGGATTTAGGGCCAGGGGAGTGTGCCGGGACGATGATTGACTTGATGGAGAACCATCTGCGCACAGGGGGATCTGCCCTGGAGAAGGCGTCTTTTTTGGCCCATCGTGGGCAGTATGAAGAGGCGGTGGTCTCTGCCCGCGCGGCCATTGTAAAATTCTGCCGTGCCCTCTTGATCCCCTTTGGAATTGATTCCCCTCATGATGAAGAGATTATCAAGGAGTTTCAGTATAAATTGGTCGAGCAGGGATTTGTCTCGGAGGGATTTGAGGGGCTGACCGAGGATTTGGGAAAGCTGGCTCCGATTGAACCCCGGCCCGATTTGGTGGAACAATATCTTCAAACGGTGAATACTTTCGTTCATGAGTGCACGGAGGCTTACGACAAGATGGACGCGAATTTAAAACTTCGAAAAAAGGAGGACTCCTCCAAAACAGGGACCCAAGAGGAGGTCAAGGTGAAGATACGACTTGATCTTTCGGGGGTGGCCTGCCCGATGAACTTTGTGAAGACAAAGCTCCAGTTGGAAGAGATGGATCCGGGGCAGATTTTGGAGGTGGTGATTGACGAGGGGGAGCCGATGAAGAATGTCCCAAAAAGCGTTCAGGGGGAAGGTCATAAAGTCCTGGAGTTGACCCGGACGCCGAATGGTCATTACAAATTGGTGATCGAGAAGGTTTAGGATCTTACAGCGGGGACGGGGGGGCTGAAGACCGCCTCAATCGCATCCGTTAAACGGGTCCTTACCCATTCCATCTTTTCAGCGTCGGTCACCTTCTGATGATCCGGCCCCATGACGTAGAAAACATCAACGATCTGATCTAATTTCGTTGCGATTCTCGCAGAATAAACCGAGAGTTTCAGATCAAAGAGCGTTTTTGCAATCACGTAGAGAAGACCGCTTCGATCTGAAGCAAAGATGTCGATCACGGTGTAGCTCCGGGAGCTCTCGTTATCCAACGCCACCTTCACCGGCAGACTTTGGATTCCCTTTTGCGGTTGAAAACGCCGTCCCCGGGACAACAGCGTCTCCACAGTTTCTCGACCCGTTAAAACAAGGCGTACCGCTTTTTCAATATCGGTCCTGCGTGAGGGGGAAACCTCACCGGGGTAATCGGGATCAATGACATAAAAAGTATCCACCACCGTGCCATTCCCCTGGGTAAAAATCTGGGCAGAGACGACTTGAAGCCCCTTGGCCGCGAGCACCCCGGTCATTTTAGAGAAAAGCCCCTCCTGGTCGTGGGTATAGAGTGTATATTCGGTCAGGCCCAACTCTTTTGAATATCGGCTGGCGAGGCCAATGGGGTCAATCAAAAGATGGAAAAGCGCCGCAAGATCGACCAACACCTTTTCGGAAGAGGTGGCAAGTAAATAGCGAGGGGTCAAGGCCGGTAACGCTTCATTCAGCCAGATTTCCGGATATTTACCTCGAGCGGCCTGGTGGATTTCAGCCAGCATTGCCTCGATCTTTCTCTCCTTTGGTGCTTCCTCTCCCGTGAGAATGGCCAGGGTTTCTTCATAAAGCTTCAACAGCAATTCGCCCTTCCAATTTGTCCAGGTCCCAGGCCCTACCGCACGAATATCCGCGACCGTCAGGACCAGAAGCGCTTTCAAGACCTCTGGACGCGCGACTTCCCTGGCAAATTGCAACAAGACCGGCTCATTGGAAAAGTCCCGGTAGAAGGCCACCTCCGAGAAGACCAGATGCCGACGCACCAGAAAAATTAAGAGGGCGCGCTCCTCGACACTAAGCCCGAGACGTTCTGCGACAGCCACCGCCACATCGGCCCCAATCTGACTATGATCGCCCTCTTGTCCCTTGCCAATATCATGAAGAAGCAGCGCGAGGTGGAGCAGCTCTTTGCTTTGAAGCCCCGCATACACCTCCCCAAACCGGCCCGGCGCGAGTCTTAATCCCTCGGCCTCTTCAATTACCCTGAAGGAGTGCTCGTCCACGGTAAAAAAGTGAGACCGGCTTTCTTGCAACAGACGGTCAATCGTGGCGAACTCGGGGAGGATTCGCCATAAGATATGCGTCTGATGCATCATTCGAAGCGTTCGGGCAATTCCCCCGGGTTTCGACATCAGCTGACGAAACAGCATGGCACTCTCCGGAGAGATCGGCCCCTGCGAGGGGTGCGACCCTTGCGAGGGCTGCAGCCCCTGCCGGGGTGGAAGGGCATGGAGCGCGTCCAGAATGGGGGCGGCCAAGGTCTGGGCGTGCTCTTTCACCAACAGAAAGAAGGCAAAGAGATTCTCCTCCCGTTCAAAGAAGGCGTTTAAATCTTGAATTCGGGGGGTGATCTCCCCATCGACCAGGAAAAACTCCGGGGAGAGGGGCCGGGTCCGCCACCACCGCATCAGGCGTTGCCACGGGCGAATTGGATCGGCCGCCCGGATAAAACGTGTGGCGATCTCCGCCGTCGTCCCGGTGAAAAGATAATACTGGCGCATCAAGGCCCGGCGGTTCTCAAAGTTAAAAAAGGGGGCAAGTAGCTCCTGAAGCTCAATCGTCAGATGATCCGAGGGCTTCCCCTGGCAAAAGTGCATCTGGTTCCTGACCCGCCAGAGAAAATCCTGTCCCTTCATCAGATGGTCATATTCCATCCTGGAGAGGAGTCCCCACTGATGAAGCTCGCGAAACCCACCCGCGCGATAACGGGTCAGTGCCACCCATTTCAGATAATGGAGGTCACGAAGTCCTCCGGGGCTTAATTTCAGATTGGGCTCCAGAAGATAGGGGGTGCCCCCATACTCCTCGTGACCCCGAGCTCGCCCCATCTTCAATTGAAGCAGAAAACCCTTCGTATTATTGTGGACCAGATCAGAGAAGAACCTCCGATGGAAAGATTGAAAAAAAACCCGATGGCCCGTTACAAGGCGGGACTCCAGAAGCGAGGTGGCAATCAAGGGATCCTGGCGCGCAGCGGCCAGGCACTCGGTCACCGTTCTCACGCTGTGGCCGACCTTGTAGCCCAGATCCCACAACAGGCATAACAGTTGAGACGAGACGGCCTGGGTTCCCTTCTCCTGACCCACGGGGGAGAGAAGCATTAAATCGATATCCGAGGCGGGGGAGCATTCCCGCCGGCCATAACCGCCGATGGCGACCAGCGCGCCGCCCCATCCGGAAGTCAAGGCACGATCGATCCCCTCAAATCCCCCCAGAACCATGGCATCCACAAGATCGGAGAGGGCTTCCACCACACAGAGTCCGGAAGCCCCCTGTTCATGAAGGGTCCGGATTTCGCGGGCTTTGGTCTCGCGCCGCTCTTTTAAATCTGAAAAAAGGTCTGTTTCCA
>CAYRGU010000058.1:0-3123 GCA_964423845.1 uncultured Nitrospirota bacterium | reverse complement strand
CCCTTTTTGCCGGAGAGGAGCATCGATCCGAAGGCGGGGCCCATCCGTGGGGTGCCGAAAACGGCGGCCACCGAGAGGCCGACGACAAACAGATTTGGATAGACCTCGCAGGTCTTCTCGATGACGGTTTCCTCCGAACGCTCGACCCACATGGCGCCGTTTCCAGGAATGGCCTGGAACAGATTGCGTCGGGCCAAAAGCTGAAGGGCGACGGCATCGTGGCCTGTGGCATCCACGACCACCTTCGACTCGAGTGCAATCGGGTCAACATGGGCGGCATCATGACCCATCATCTCCAGGGGATACCAGTTGACCACCACGCCCTCTAACCGGGCCTCCTCTCCCCGCAATACCAGGTCGACCACCTTCGTCATATTCAGGACCTTTACCCCGGCCTCGTAGGCAGACCCAATCAACTTGGCCGTCGCATGGGGAGGATCAACAATATACATATCCTTTGCGACCTCTTTGCAGGGAACGCCGATCTTCTGCAATATCTCCTGTGCCGGGTGGGCGATGGTGGCCTTGTTCATCAGATACCCCCCATTCCAGAACCCACCCCCCAGGTGATTGAGCTGCTCGATAATCAGAACCTTCAACCCTGATTGTGACAACTCCCTCCCACAGATCAGTCCAGAGGGGCCCGACCCGATAATAATGACGTCGGACTCAATCATCTGGTCAAACGCCTGGTAATATTCCCGCGCGATCTGGCGGGTGATCTCTGCCTCCCGCATCGGTTGAATTTCACGTTTTTTCATGTCTTTTCTGCCTCTGCTATCGATAAATCTCCGATCCTGCCTTCTTGAACTCCTCTGATTTCTCAATCATGCCGAGTTGAAGGGCCGATTGTTCGTCCAGGTTTTTCTGCTCGGCGTAGGCCCGGACATCCTCGGTGATCTTCATTGAGCAGAAGTGGGGGCCGCACATAGAGCAGAAATGGGCTACTTTGGCCCCCTCGGCCGGCAGGGTCTCGTCATGGAACGACTTGGCTGTTTCCGGATCGAGCGACAGGTTAAACTGATCTTCCCATCGGAACTCAAACCGGGCCTTGGAAAGGGCATTGTCCCGCGCCTGTGAACCGGGGTGTCCCTTGGCAAGATCGGCGGCATGGGCGGCAATTTTATAGGTAATCACCCCCGCCTTCACATCTTCCCGATCCGGGAGCCCCAGGTGCTCTTTGGGGGTGACATAGCAGAGCATGGCACAACCAAACCAGCCGATCATCGCGGCGCCAATCCCGGAGGTGAGATGATCATACCCAGGCGCAATATCGGTGGTAAGCGGTCCCAGGGTATAAAATGGGGCCTCCTGGCACGCCGCAAGCTGTTTTTCCATATTGACCTGAATCATGTGCATCGGGACATGGCCGGGGCCCTCGATCATCGTCTGGACCTCATGCCGCCAGGCGATTTTGGTCAGCTCTCCCAGTGTGGTCAGTTCCCCAAACTGGGCTTCATCGTTGGCATCGGCAATGGCGCCGGGACGGAGGCCGTCCCCCAGGCTGAATGAGACATCGTAGGCCTTCATGATCTCGCAGATATCCTCAAAGTGGGTATAGAGGAAGTTCTCCCGATGATGGGCCAGACACCACTTGGCGAGGATCGCGCCGCCTCGTGAGACAATCCCAGCCACCCGTTTGGCGGTCAGCGGCACGTAGCGCAACAACACCCCCGCATGGATCGTAAAGTAGTCGACCCCCTGCTCGGCCTGCTCAATGAGGGTATCTCGAAAAATCTCCCAGGTAAGGTCTTCGGCTTTGCCCCCGACCTTCTCCATGGCCTGATAGATGGGAACCGTCCCGATCGGCACGGGGGAGATGCGGAGGATCCACTCGCTGGTCTCAGGGATATTCTTGCCTGTGGAGAGGTCCATCACCGTATCCGAACCCCACCGGATGGCCCAGATCATTTTCTCGACCTCTTCCTCAATGGATGAGGTGCCGGCCGAGTTTCCAATGTTCGCATTGATCTTGACCAGAAAGTTCCGCCCGATAATCATCGGTTCGGACTCCGGGTGGTTGATATTGGCGGGAATGATTGCCCGGCCGCGGGCCACCTCATCCAGAACAAATTCAGGGGTAATGACGGAGGGGATGCTCGCCCCAAACGAGTTACCGGGGTGCTGTACGGAGAGCGCCCCGCCCTGTCGGGCCAACTCCAGGGTCTGGTTTTCCCGAATGGCGATATATTCCATCTCGGGGGTGATGATTCCTTTTTTGGCATAGTGCATCTGGCTGACGTTGCGACCGGATTTGGCGCGGAGTGGTTTTCGGGTGTTTTGATATCGGATGGTCTGAAGCGCCGGATCGGCGGCCCGTCTTCTCCCATATTCAGAGGAGATCTCGATGAGCGTCTCCACATCCCCACGACCTTCAATCCAGGAAAGTCGGAAGGGGAGGAGCCCCTTTTCGATCTCAATGGTGGCCGTGGGATCGGTATAAGGCCCGGAGGTATCGTAAACCCTGAAAGGCAGGTTCTCTTCCATCTCCCCGTTCATCAAGCGGGTGGGGGAGAGAGAAATCTCCCGCATCGGCACGCGAACATCGGGCCTCTGTCCATTCAGGTAGACTTTCTTGGAGGCTGGCAGGGGGGTTGTCGTGAGCGTTTCTTTTGTTTGCATTGTTCTCTTCTCCTCTTTCAACACACGTCTGAAAATAAAAAACCGCATCTACGATCAAAAACAGGTGATCTCCCGATGCGGCTTCATGGTTTCATCTCCCTCCGCTGGCATTACCCAGATCAGGTTCTAAGGGTTACTCTCTGACACGAGAGCTCTCAGCCTGGAACAGGCACCCCTATCACAAACTGGCGGAAATTATCACATGCAGTGGCATTCAAGTCAATTCAATCTTCTACCAGTGTAGAGAACACGTAAACGGTCCGGTTTTTAATACATAATCTGTCCGTTTATTTGTTCCCTAAAACAAGGCGACGTTTCGTTGACCTTTTAGCCCTATTTCAGTATGATCCGACGCATTTATGGCGGATTGTTTATGGCGAAACTAACGTATAAAAATGCCGGGGTGGATATTGTCGCCGGAGACCGGTTTGTGAAAAAAATTACCCCGATGGTCCGGTCCACTTTTCGCCCGGAAGTCTTAACCGATCTGGGGGGATTCGC
>CAYRGU010000057.1:0-16233 GCA_964423845.1 uncultured Nitrospirota bacterium | reverse complement strand
ATCGCCCAATCCTCCCGCGCGTAGCTATAGGCCACCCCCACAATTTTGCGTACCCGAGGAGACACCCCTCTTCCCTTTTACGCTATTAACTCGACTTCACAACGATTTTGTCTGACGGCCTAAAGATCTTTTTGCAACATGGCATAGCGGGAGATCGCCTCGTTCCGCCCCGTCCTCACGCAGGCACGATACATCCCAATCCCCGTCACAGAGACCGCCTCGACCCCGTCCAAACAAACCCCCTCCCCTTGCCCCGTCAAGGGCAAGTCTCTCGCTTGAACGTCAGGCGGCAACACGTTTTCGGGCCCCCTCCTATCAGCAGGCCCCCCCCTCTCTCCAGAGTCATCCGTCGGTTGCGTTGCAAATCGTGTGGAGATTTTTTGATCTATCTTATTCAGAGAAGACCTCCCCCCCAGAACTCGCACCAACAAAAAGAGATCCGCCACGATGAAAAACAGAATCGCAACCCCCACGGCAACAGAAACTTTTTGTCTGAATCGTATCGGGGGGGAAGTCGTAACCGGGGCGGACGGGGAGGCGGCCTGGGAAGCTGACTGTGAAGCGGGATGGCCGGCGGGGCCGGTTTGTTTTTTACGGGCGGTTTTCAGTCGGGCGTCATAGTCAATTCGTTTTAGAAAATGGCCTAAAACCTGATACGCCTCGTTGATCTCTTTAAACTTCTTTTCCGCGTCTTGCCGTAGCCGGGTCAGGTTTGCGGGGACTTTATCGGGGTGGTATTCCTGGGCCAACTGCCTGTACGCGCATCTGATTTCGTCGGGGCTTGCCGTTTCTTTAATCTCGAGAATCTCATAGAGGTTCGGAACACTGATCATCCCTGTCCTTCTCTCCTAATTCGGGCCACAAACGCCGCCCAGTATAATTAACGCTCCAAAGGTCTAACGGGGTCGGGGTGAGAGGATTTGAACCTCCGGCTTCCTGCTCCCAAAGCAGGCGCGCTACCAAGCTGCGCCACACCCCGATTTTATTGAAAAGTGCGGTCTACTTTGTTGCGAAGAGGCCTTTCTTTTTTAAGATTTCAATGGCCGATCGCGTGGCCTTCCCCCGATGGCTGATCTTATTTTTCTCTGCCATCGAAAGATCCGAAAACAATTGATTTAACGACGGGACAAAAAACAGGGGATCGTAACCAAAACCGCCTGAACCCGCATCCGTCTGTGAAATCACGCCCTCACAACTCTCTTCGACGAAAAAAACATCTCCCGCCGGACTGGCCAAGGCAAGGGCACAAACAAATTTCGCGCCCCGCTTCTCATTCGGCAGGCCTTTCAGAAGATCGAGGACTTTTCTCCGGTTGTCCGCGTAAGTGGCCTTCTCCCCCGAAAAACGGGCGGAGAACAACCCCGGCGCGCCGCTTAACGCCTCGATCTCCAATCCCGAGTCATCGCCAAGGGCCCAGAAACCAGTCGCCCGAGCCACGCTCTTCGCCTTCGCCGCTGCATTCTCCTGATAGGTTTTTCCGGTTTCCTCGGGGAGGAGGACGCCGGGCAAATCGGCCAGCGTATAAATTTTCGCCCGAAGCCCCTCGCCCAGAAGGGTACGAAGTTCTTTGCCCTTGTCCGGATTATGCGTTGCAATCACCACCTTCGGGAGCAGCGCCTCTCCCAGAAGTTTCCTCTGACGGGCCACCAGCTTCTTAATCCCCCCGGACGCCAGGCCCAGCAGGCCATCCAACTCCTTTTTGCCAAAGGGCCGCTCCTCCGCCGTGGCCTGCACTTCAACCAACGCCCCGCTCCCGGTCATCACCACATTCATATCCACGTCCGCAGTGGAATCTTCCCTGTAATTTAAGTCCAGTAAGAGCTGGCCATTCACTTTGCCGACGCTAATGGCCGCCAGATAATCCCGAATTGGAATTTCATTTATTTTCCCCTCCCGCTGAAGATGGACCAACGCATCCATCATGGCGATAAACGCCCCGGTAATTGCGGCGGTCCGCGTCCCCCCATCCGCAGAGATGACGTCACAGTCAATCAAAATGGTCCGCTCTCCCAGGGTCGCCATGTCTATCACCGCGCGCAAAGATCGTCCGATCAGCCGCTGAATTTCATGCGTCCTTCCCCCCACTTTTCCGCGAGAGGATTCCCGCGGAATTCGCTCTTTGGAAGATCGGGGGAGCATCGCATACTCTGCCGTCACCCACCCCTTTTTCTTTCCCCGCAAGAAAGAGGGAACGGTCTCTTCAACCGTCGCCGTACAGAGGACCTTGGTCTCGCCCATTTCGATCAACACCGAGCCTTCGGCCTGTTTGAGATAGTTCCGCGTAATCGTTAGCGGCCTCATCTCGTTTTGTTTTCTCCCATCCGCCCGCATCAATCAGACCCTTCAATAAAGGTTCGCCTCAAAGGGGCCGATTATAAAGACCCCATCGCCAAAGTTCAACTCGATTAGGGGGGGGCATTCTGATATATTCCGCCCATCATGAAGCCGAGTTCATTCCCCGCGCCCAGAGAGCCCCTGTCGGTTGCCATGGCGATCATTCATCGAGAAGGGTGCCTCCTCATTGCCCGCCGAAAAGAGATGGGTCCCCTGGGAGGGCGATGGGAATTCCCCGGTGGCAAAGTGGCCGATGGAGAAACCATTGAGGCCTGCCTGATTCGGGAGGTTCACGAAGAGCTCGACATTCGTGTTGAAATCATCAAACCGCTCTCCCCGGTGGCGCATCGCTATCCAGACCAGACCGTCCTCCTCCATCCCTATTTGTGTGTCCTGACGGCAGGCACGCCGAAACCCCTTGCGGCAGAAGAGATCCAATGGGCCCCGATTGAGGCGCTTGGCGCCTACTCCTTTCCCGAGGCCAATGATGCGATTCTGGCGCAATTGTCGGCGATATTCAAACAGGTCACACCATGACGCCCCCCCGGTATCGGGCCATTTTATTTGACCTCTGCGGCACCCTGATGCCCTACGATACGGGGCAGATTCCGGTCGTTTCCATTCGCGGCCAGGCGATCCGAACCACGACGTTCATCCTGTATGAGATTTTCAAGGCGGATCATCCCGCCCTCTCTTACGAAACCTTCTACGATCAGTTCATTGCGGCAACCGAAGGGGTCAACGCCCGCCGAGAATCCGAGAACCGGGAGATTCTCTCCGAGGTCCGCTTCGACACCTTCTTGAACCTGCTGGGGGTCAACCCCTCCCAAAACACCACGCTCCGTGATCGCCTCAAAGCGACTCATTTACAGCTTATCTCTCGCTGTCTGACCTTCCCCCCGGCCCACCGGGAGCTGATTCATCGCCTCAAGAAAAACTATCCAATCGGGCTGGTGACAAATTTTGACGATACCGATACGGTCTATCATGTTCTGGAACGGGAGGGGATTCGCGACCTATTTTGCACCATCGTTATTTCTGCAGAGATCGGATTCAGGAAACCCCATCCCAGAATCTTTGAGGTGGCCTGCGAGAGGCTCTCCGTCTCTCCCACAGAGGTTTTATTTATCGGAGACAGTTGGACCCGCGACATCTGCGGGGCAAAGCCTCTCGGCATGGACGCCGCATGGATCAATCCCGAGGGACTGCCCCTGCCAGAGGAGGGCCCCCGCCCGGACTACGTTCTATCCGATCTCGCCGAGCCTCATGACTGGTGGAACGCCGACAAGAGGTGAACCCCTCCTGTCTCACGGACGCGGTGCGCACGATCCTTTTTCAACAGCGCGGGCCCGCGCATATTCAATCACGCCGGGCAGAATGGAGAGGATAATAATCACCAGAATTACCAGCGTGAAATTTGTTTTCACCCAGGGAAGGTTTCCAAAAAAATAACCGCCAAAAAGAAAGGTCGTCACCCAGATCAGCCCGCCGATGACATTGTAGGCCATAAAATAGCCATACCTCATGCAACCGATCCCCGCGACGAAGGGGGCAAAGGTTCGAATGATCGGCACAAATCGGGCGATGACAATCGTCTTCCCCCCATATTTTTCATAAAACGCCTGGGCGCGACGCAAGTGCTCTTTATTTAAGAATCGGACTTTTTCTTTGTCAAAAATCCTGGGCCCAACGTAATGACCCATCCAGTAGTTCACAGTGTCCCCGAGCAGGGCAGCAATCGAAAGGAGCAAGAAGAGCCCCTCCACGCGGAGGGGGGTGGTCGCGCACAAGGCCCCCACCGCAAACAACAGAGAGTCCCCCGGAAGAAACGGGGTCACCACCAGACCGGTCTCGCAAAAAATGACCAGGAAGAGGATGGCGTAACTCCATCCGCCATAGGAGGCGACAAGGTCATTTAAGTGGCGATCCAGGTGGACGAAAAGGCCAATCAGAGTCCCGATCCATTCCATGTTCGTTCAGCGGTCTCCACGTTGACAATGTTCCCTTTGAATCTCCTCGATCAGCGCCCAATGCGCGGGGCATCCCACAACCTCTTCAATCCGCTCCGAGGCGAAGACCTCCCCGGGGGAGAGGAATCGTTCTTTAAGCTTGCGAATCCGATTGAGCGATTCATGGAGTCTTGCTTCACTGACGATTCCTTTTTCCACGGCATGAATGAGCGCCTCAATTGAGGCCACCTGCTGTTCCAGAGAATGGCAGATGAGGATCAGATCCGATCCTGCGGTGAGGGCCATCACGGCCGCATCGGCAATGGCGTAATCTTTTGTAATCCCCTTCATTTCAAGATCATCCGAAATGACCACCCCGTCATAGCCAACGGTCTTTCGCAAAAGAGAGGTCGTCACGGCCTCGGAAAGCGACGCGGGCCGCTCGCGATCCAGGGCAGGATAGAGCACATGGGCCATCATGATCGTGGCCACCTGGCGAGAGACCTCCCCCATAAAGGGCTTCACTTCAACCTGTAGCAAACGATCCAGATCATGCCCGACGCGAGGGAGGGTCTCATGGGAATCCTCTGTCGTATCCCCATGTCCCGGGAAGTGCTTTCCGCAGGCGATCACCTTTTGATTCTGCAATCCCGCGATCATCGCCAGACCATGCCTTGCGACGCAATCTGGATTGGAGCCGAAGGCGCGATCGCCAATCACCTTATTTTTTGGATTCGTCCAAACGTCTAAAACCGGCGCGAAGTCCATATTGAATCCGACGGCACGAAGCTCCCGGGCCATCGCCTCGCCACAGCGATAGGTCAGCGCGGTCACATCACACTCTCCAAGCACTCTTGCGGTCGGGAATTGCGTATGGGGTAAAGGCAGCCTGGCCACGCGTCCCCCTTCCTGATCTACGGCCAGGAACAAAGGCAGCCCCCTGGACAGCCGCTGAAGCGACGCCGTTAAATCGGCACACTGGGACGGGGTCTTGATATTGCGTGAAAAAAGGATCACGCCACCGACTTGATACGATTGAATCAGGCGGCAAACCTCGACGGGAGTCTCCGTGCCGTCAAAACCAATCATCACAAGCTGGCCAATCTTTTCTTTCAGCGTCATCCGGAAAATCTTCCTTGTTCAGCAGGCGTTGAAAGGGAGACGACCCCTGCGAGGGGTGCGGCCCCTGCGGGGGGTGCGAACCCTTCCAGGGTCACAGACCCACAGGCCCATCTGCTGCGTACTTTCAAGAGGGTGGCGGCCAGAACAGTTATCGAGCGGGGCGGCCCCCGGAGAGGGTGGTCAGATACCAAACCAAAAGGCGAAGCCCGGTCCCGGTCGATCCTTTTGGGATGTAGGGCCTCGGTTTCTCGCCATTCCAAGAGGTGCCCGCGATGTCAAAGTGCGCCCAGGGGATCTCTCCGACAAACTGCTTTAAGAAAAGCCCTGCGGTGATCGTCCCCCCCGGACGTCCGCCAGTATTTTTCAGATCAGCGATATCACTCTTGATCTGATCCATGTACGCGTCCCATAAAGGAAGCTCCCAGGTCCGCTCGCCCGTCTCCTCTCCCCCTTTTTTAAGCAGGGAAAGCAACTTATCGTTATTCCCGAGCAACGCCATGGCATGATGCCCCAGCGCCACCACACAGGCCCCCGTCAGCGTCGCAAGATCAATCATCGCAATCGGGTTATACCGGGCACCATAAGAGAGGGCATCGGCCAGACAGAGCCGACCCTCGGCATCGGTATTGATGACTTCGACGGTCTTCCCGGAGAGAATCGTCACGACATCCCCAGGATGAATCGCCGTTCCGCTTGGCATGTTGTCGGTCGCGGGGAGAAGCCCCACGATATTCACAGGCAGTTTGAGCTGCGCCGCCACCTTCATGGTTCCGAGAACGGTCGCGCCACCCGTCATGTCGTACTTCATCTGCTCCATATTATCAGACGGTTTCAGAGAAATTCCGCCCGAGTCGAAGGTCACCGATTTTCCGACGAGCACCACCGGTCTGGCCTTCCGCTTCCCCCCCTGATACTCAAGGACAATAAATTTCGGCGGCTCACAGGTTCCCCGCGCCACGCCAAGGAGCCCCCCCATGCCCAGCCGTTCGATGTCCGATCGCTCTAATACCTCCACGGAAAGGTGAAAATCAGCGCCGATCGTTTTCGCCTCTTCCGCCAGGCGACTCGGGGTAATCACATTGGAAGGGGTATTACAAAGATCGCGAACGTAGTTCACCCCTTCGGCAACAATCTTCCCTCGCCAAACACCCTCCTCAATTTCAGAGAGATCCTCTTTACGGATGGCGATCCATGTTGCCTTCTTCATCTCTTTCGGGAGATTTTCTCGATCCGTTTTATAGATCTGAAATTGATAAAGCCCGAGAATCACCCCTTCAGCCATCGCCTGGGACTGGGCCTGAACCGATGCGCCAGAAACGATCTCTCCATCCACTGGCATTGAAAAATGCGTCAGCTCGATCTCCCGAACACGACAGGCCGCGCGCCCAAGCCCCTGCCGAAGCCGATCAAGCGTCATTTCGACCGGCTTGCCGAGTCCAAGAAGGAACAGTCGCGCAGCGACCATTTTTCGGTCTGTCCTCAACACGCAGATCTGCAGGAATTTACCGGTAAACTCCTGCGAGGCCATCACCGCTCTAATCTGTCCCCCCAGCATCTTGTCTAACTTCAAGACCTCCGCCGACAGGGGCCCTCCCTCAAAAAACGGAAGGACCAGCACGTCTGTCTCCATCTTCTCCAGTGAACCTTGCTTAACTTGCATTTCCATTACACGCCTCTTCGCTCCGGATCCCAAATATATTTATGTAATTGCAATTGAAGACGGACGGGAAGGTTCTCTTGTAAGATCCACTCCGCCATCTCTCGTGGGGAAAGATTACCAAAAACAGGTGAAAAAAGAAGGGTGTTTTTCTTTAACGATGGATATTCCGTAAGCACCCTGACGGCCCAATCAAAATCACTCCGATCGGCGATGACAAACTTAATCTCATCCACCGGCTTGAGCTGTTTGATATTCTCCCAACAGACCGTATGATCCATGCCGCTCCCCGGGCATTTGATATCCATGATCACAATGGCACGTGGGTCAATGCGGTCGATCGGGTGACTGCCGCTGGTTTCAATAAGAACCCGATATCCTTCATCCAAAAGGTGCGTCATCAGGGGGTAAACCTCGTCTTGAAGCAGCGGCTCACCTCCCGTAACCGCCACGTTGGGACAGCCCCAGTCCTTTACTTCATCCAACAGGGACGCAATAGACCGCTCCACCCCTTCGTGAAACGCATAGGAGGTGTCACACCAGCGACACCGAAGATCGCAATGGGCCGTGCGTATAAAAACGAAGGGGAATCCAGCATAGCTCGACTCCCCTTGAATACTCTTAAAAACCTCGTTAATTTTCATGCAGGCTTAGGGGGATCCTCCTTATGTTCATCGGAAGGTGGAACGCGTCTCCCAGCACCCTCCCAATGAACTTCAGGCTGTTTGGAGTCAGCCCGCCAGTCGCGAATACGACGATCACGCGCCCGCCGATCTTCCGCGCGCCCCTCCGTCTTATCAGGCGGATCAGGTCGTATCCGCCGATCCGGACCGTACCCCCTTAATTTATCCCGTCGATCTGTCCTTCGTCTTTCCATCAGCCATCCCTAACACCGCGAGCCTGAAAAATGGGCCACACCGTCCCGCCATGCTATCAAATCAGCAACAAAAAATAAATACAAAGGCCTTCTGTAAGATAACTGACGCGCTTACGCTTCGGAGTCAAAAAACTTCAATACCATACACTTGACGCTTCCGCCCGCCTTCAGGAATTCACCGACCGGAACTTCATGCGTTGTCAGCCCCCGTTCAAGAAGGGCCGCCTTGAGCGATCGGGTCGCCTGATGAACAATGACCTCCCGGCCAATGCGGATTCCATTGCATGCGAAAGAGAATGCGTCTCGTCTTCCCACCGCCACAGGGTCCGGGATCAGCCTCTTTATTTTTTCCTGCGAAACGGCGTCAAAGGCCGGGGGGTAATACAGAACCGACTGGTCATCCAATGGAAAAAAACAGGTGTCGAGATGATAAAATCTCGGATGGACCAACCGAAGCAGCTCAATCGGCACCTTTGTTTTTCTGGAAATCTCTTCGTAAGCCTTTGCGTCAGATCGGATCCCATATCCCGCAAAATAGTGTCGTCCCACGGAGAGCAGATCCCCCTCCCCTTCAAAGAAGGCGTCTCCCGAAAGCGGCACGACACGCTGCGACAACTGCTTAACATAGTCACAGTAAAAGGGCTCCTCCCCCCTTCGCTGGGGCCATCGAAACCGACTGAGGATAAATTGATCCTTGATGATGCTTCCGGCATTGGCCACAAAAACCATATCGGGCAGGCCGGGACGCGGCGCGATAAAATGCAGGCGGGCTCCGGTCTGTTTGAGCGTCTGACACAACTGCTTCCACTGTGCCAGCGCGGTGGCCCCGTTTGCAGACCGGGTCAAACTCATCCACGGATTAATCTCATAATAGATGCCGAAATACTTGGGACGGCACAACAACAGATGAAGGGCCTTCCCTGAATATCCGTTTTTGTACCCAAGCACGGGGTTTTCTCGCTGCAGTCAACGTTTTCAAACCGACACACTCCCCCCCATCGGCCAGACCCTCCGCCGGATGGCCATTTAATTGTAACGCTGACTCGCTGATTCGACAAGAAAAGCCGATTTCCAGCCGCGCCCTAAGGACCAAGCTAACCTGTGTGAATGAAGCGGAGCGTAATGAGCATCGGTGTTGAGCGATTTGTTGGGCGGATATTTATTTCTTCAGTCGTTCTATTTCCTGTCGAATCTGGCCAATGACTTCTTTATTCCCGATTTCTCCGTCCAAGCTGAAGATTATAAATACTTTGCCGCCGTATTGTTCTTCAAAGTCCGCGAAACTGGCTTTCATTCTTTCTGTTGGAGAATAATTACCGAAGTTTGCTTTCGCCGTTACGGGTTTGATTTGAATCCCAAATGCCCTATCGCCAACTTTTGCCACATAGTCGATGTCACCCGCGTGGTCAAGTTCAGAGTCGGACTCTTCAAAAATAACGACCGGAAATATTTTGGCTAATCCGTCATTAACAACAGACATCTCCCGAAGAAATCCGTCAAATGTCCTATTGATGGTAAGGTTGTGGATGTAATCCATGCAATCCTGAAGCGTCAATTGGCTGAAAGCGGCTTGCCATTCAGGAATGACTACTGCTGTGATTTTTTCATGAAGGCGCTCGCCGAGTTCTCGCAGGCACTCTCTGGTAATTCTAATCGGCGTCTTTGCCGCTGTGTATGCGTTTTCAAAATACCATTGTTCCCATTCTTGAATGGTCTTTGGCTGGCATTCTCTAATAAGCGTCATTACCGCACCGACTTTATTTGGTCTTGATAACTGATAAGTTTGACAGGCATAATTTAAAACCTTTTCTTTTTTGCCAAATTCCATGGAATATTTATGAGTTTTAGCCATTTAATGCCTCTGCAGGCTTAAGAATTTGTTTTTGTATTGAAAGTCAGTTAAACCGTCAACGTCCGCCAACCCCTCCTTGATTATATGGGCATTTATAAAAGTCTTATTACTAAGATAAAGGTAGCAAAGAAGGTTATTCCCGTCATCATACTTCTGATTGTCGAACTTCATAAATACTTTTTGACCCTTTGTTTTATCAATCAGATATCTCATTGCTTGTCCATTAGCGCCCTCTTTTTCTTTTACTCCGATAAGGCGAACAACCAAGTCGTTGTTCAGCCTTACCAATTCAGGGCTAATTACTTCTTTAACAGAATAGTAGGCTTCCCTGTCACCGCTGTCTTTATCAATTTTTGAACCGAATTGAAGTTTTTTAAGGTCAATTTTCTTGTCGAGTTTATGAGGGTCTTTGAAAATATATGGCAACGTTTCAATCTCTTTATTCAAGTCGGCTTTAACAATATCTTCTTGAAATACGTATTCTGTGGCTGCCAGGTCAGATTGACTGAAATTCAGCTTACCTTTAATTATTGAAATAAAGTCCGGATTGATTTCATAGCCGACTGAATTGCGACCTAAATTGCGGGCGGCAAGTGAAGTTGTCCCACTGCCAAGAAATGGGTCTAAAACCATCTCGCCGGCAAACGAGAACATTTTTATCAGACGCGCCGGCAATTCTTCTGGAAACACAGCAATGTGGCCGTTTTGTTTTGCCCCAGCAAAGTACCAGTGCCCTGAGAAATAAGTATTCCATTCGTCTTTAGTCATTATCGAAAGTTCTTTTTGTTCCTTAGTCGGCACTGGTGAAACGCCCTGTTTTTTGAAAAGCAGAATAAATTCATAATCAAGCTTCATAATGCCGTTTCGAGGATAGGGGAAGCTACCCATAATGGTGGCGCCGCCTGTTGTATTGCAGGTGGTAACTTTTTGCCAAATAACTGCGCCCATATAGTCAAAGCCTATGGTTTCACAAAATTTTATTATTTCTGTTCTGATTGGGATTACTTTATACCGTCCGTAATAAACCGAGCGGGCAAACTGGTCTCCGATATTTACGCAAAGCCGACATCCCTGATGTAAGATCCTGTAACTCTCTTGCCAGACAAGATTTAAGTTATTGATATAACTTTCATAGCTTTCATGAAAACCAATTTGATTTTCTGTTCCATAGTCTTTTAGCTGCCAGTATGGGGGGGAAGTAATGACAAGATGAACCGATGTATCAGGCAAAAGGTTCATTTGTCTGCTATCGCCCTGTATTATTTTATGGATCGTTTTCAATGGGGTTTTCATACGACACAGTCTAACATTTTCTGATTACATCTTGCGCCTAACAGCCGACTTATGGGTCACGACCCACCGGGGCCGCCCGGCGGATGAAGCGGAAGGGTTTACCTTTTGGACAGGATGGGACGGTCCGTGGGGTGCCCTGGGCCGGGGAGGGGAACACCTCCCTCCGTGGTGTGCAAAAGCGTCCCTTTCACGCCAACGATCCACCCCTCGTCTGGATTGAAAAAGGAGACATTAAGAAGAAACTGAAGCGTGCCGGAGGGCTGCTGTTCCCAGGTCTCACCCCCATTTTGCGTTCTCAAAATAGTGCCACCCGCCCCAACCGCCCAGCCCGCCCGCTCACTGACAAAGAAAATACCCGGCAAAAATGAGACGACCCCGCTCGTCTGTGGCAGCCAGGTCTCCCCACCATCCCGCGTGTGCAGAATGGTGCCATAAGCGCCTGCGACCCAGCCTGTTTTTGGATTTAAGAAGAAGAGACGTTGCAGGTCCTTATCCGTATTCGTGAACGATCGTTTCCAGTTGGCCCCGCCATCTTCCGTATGAAAAAGACTGCCACCATATCCCGCCAGCCAGCCTTGTTGTGGGGTGAAAAAAAAGAGGGAAGTCAGTGTGACGCCCGGATTGATCTGTCCAGAGAGCCAGTGTTCACCGCCATCCTGCGTGGACAGCAGGAGGCCTTTCGTGCCCGTCGCCCATCCCTGCTTGGAATTGACAAAAAAGACAGCGGTCAAATCCTTTTTCGGATACTGACCCGCCGCCTGGAGGGACCATCTCTGCCCGCCATCGCGGGTATGCAGGATCGTCCCTTTGTCTCCCACGGCCCAGCCCAGCTGTGGGGTAGCAAAATGAATAGAGACCAAAAGATGCCGGGTCCCCGATTCCTGACGAACCCACTGTTTTCCGCCATCCCCGGTATGGAGGATCACCCCTTGATTTCCGCTAATCCAACCGTTCTTTGAGTCGGCAAAGAAAAGCCCCCCCAAAGACCACGCAACGCCGCTTGGCTCGGCCTTCCACCCGCTGTTTGCCGCCTCTTCACTCACGAGAGGGATCTCCGGCGGGACGGAACATCCAAAAAAAGCGATCATCGTCGCAACAAAAACGGGCCACCCCAATCGCAAAGACAGACTGCTACGAATCATTGTGATCTCTTCGTTAGAATGACGTGAATGGAGGCGTCATCTCAAAGGGGGATAAGATCCCCTGCTCAAAACGCCGCAGGGGCTTTTCCCCTCTCCGCCGCCCACCCCTCTTGTTAAAGATGGCCGACAGATTATCTTCGGGAGAGATCCTGTGTCAACGGGCCTTTTCATGGGGGCATCTTCTCCCTTCCCCTATTTTCTACCATCACACCCGGGGCATCATGGTTCATTGTCGATGTTATGCTATAATGCCGCGTTCGTTTCAGGTCGTTTGGCTTTTCAGAAAAGACCCGACCACTTAAACATCTCTGGGGATCATACAACGATGGAATTTAGTAATATCGGCATTGTCGGCGCGGGACAGATGGGGAGAGGAATCGCACAGTTGATTGCCTCCAGTGGATTCCATGTGCTCTTGTCTGACATGGACACTAAGGTCTTAAGCGAAGCGCTCGATCAGACCGCACAACAGCTAAACGAAGCGGTGACCCAGGGAGAGATCACCGAGTGGGTCAAAGAAAAGACTTTAAAAAACATTAAAACGTCGACACGACCGGATGATTTTGCCCATTGCGATCTGGTCATCGAATCGGTCCCTGAAAACGAAGAGATTAAGATCGAGGTGCTCGAAATGCTGGAGGAGATCTGCCCGGAGGAAACCCTTTTTGCCACCAACACCTCTTCCCTCTCCATTACACGTTTGGCCTCCGTTACGGACCGGCCGGACCGATTTATCGGAATCCATTTCCTCCATCCAGCGTTAGCGCTGAATAGTGTAGAGATCGTTCGAGGATGGCAAACTTCTGACGAGACCTTCCAGCGATCAAGAAATTTTGTCGAGCACCTTGGCAAAACAATTCTCCTCCCCAAAGACTCGCCTGGCTTTATCATCAACCGGTTGCTGGTTCCCATGATCAATGAGGCGATTTTCGCCGTCATGGAGGGCGTTGGAACCCCCGAACAGATCGACGGCACCCTTCTCCTTGTAGTGGGACCCCTGGCGCTCGCCGATGCGATCGGCCTGGATGTCTGCCTCGACATCATGGAGATTCTCTATACCGAGTTTGGGGATAGCAAATATCGGCCCGCGCCCCTTCTGCGTAAATATGTGGAAGCGGGATTCCTCGGCAGAAAGACCGGACAGGGGTTTTACGTATACGAGAAAGGACAGTGATCGCGGTTTCTCACGCATCCGCGCCATCCTCTCCCATTCAACGTCCCATTCAATGAAAGCAAAGACGCCAATGCGCCACAAAAAAATCAAGGTCGGGATGATCAGCCTGGGGTGTCCCAAAAACCAGGTGGACTCCGAAGTGATGCTGGGAACGCTGACCGAGTCCGGCTATGAATATACCCCCCGGGAAGAGGACGCGGAACTGATTATCGTCAACACCTGTGGATTTATCGACCGCGCCAAGGAAGAGTCGATTGAAACTTTAATCTCGGTCGGCGAACTCAAGAAGCATGGAAAATGTAAGGTGCTCATCGCGACCGGCTGCCTGACGCAACGGTATCCCGAGGAACTTCTCAATCAACTGCCGGAAGTGGACGCCGTTGTCGGAACCGGTGAGTTTCAAAAGATTGCCGCCCTCTGCGACACCCTGCTCCATCGAAAAGCGGACATGCCACGCCCGAACCTGACTGCGTCGCCCACCTATCTTTATCAACCCGAGACACCCCGCCTTCGATTTGGTGCCAGGCACACCGCCTATGTGAAGGTGTCCGAGGGCTGTAACTACCGCTGTTCTTTTTGTAGCATCCCCTCCTTCCGGGGCGATCTTCAAAGCCGCACGATCGAGTCCGTCAAAACAGAAGTGCAGGCCCTGGCCGAGGAAGGGGTCGTAGAAATCAATCTCATCGCGCAGAGCTTAACCAGTTTTGGATGGGACCGGAAGGGAAAACGGGAGCTCATTCAATTGCTCAAAACACTGGTTAAAATTGATGGGATCGAATGGATCCGGCTGTTTTATACCTACCCCACCGACATCACCGACGAATTGATTGATCTCATCGCCTCGGAAAAGAAAATCTGTCGCTACATTGACCTCCCGCTGCAACATATTGACGATGGCCTCTTGAAGCGGATGAATCGCAAGGGAAAACGCGCGGAGATCGTCGCCCTCATTCAAAAACTGCGCGATCGGATTCCAGAGGTGACCCTTCGGAGCACGTTCATCGTCGGATTTCCCGGAGAAACGAAAGCGGCCTATCAGACACTCCACGATTTTGTTATTGAGACCCGGTTCGATCGACTGGGTGTTTTTGCCTATTCTCAAGAAGAGGGAACGTCGGCCTATGCCCTCGGTGATCCTGTGTCACAAAAGGTCAAACTGGCCCGCCAGGAAAAAATATTAAGCGCACAGAGAGAAATCGCGAGGGAGAAAAATCAGCAGCGCGTTGGGACGATTCAAACGGTGCTGGTGGACGGCCCCCATCCCGAGACGCCCCTGCTCTTTTCCGGCCGGGCGGAAGGGCAGGCGCCTGAAGTGGATGGAACCGTTATTATTAACGACACTTTTTGTGAGCAAATCATACCCGGCGATTTTGCCCAGGTCCGGATTACGGCAGCCAATGACTACGATCTGGTAGGACAGATCGTCTCAATGAAGACCCAGAAATCCCCGTCGCTGGCCTTACCCATTTACAATGGCAATGGTGCTGTTTGAGGTGTTCAAACCATCCACCGTTCCACCGAGCCGATCCATCTCACGGATATAATCCACGACCTCCCGCGTAATGATCTCGCCTGGGACAAGCAGGGGAATGCCAGGCGGATAGACGGTCACAATCTCGGAACTGATCTTCCCGCACGCCTCATCCAGGCCAATATAACAGTGGTCGGCAAAAAAGGCCTCTCGAGGCGTCATTTGAGCCGCTACGCCAAAGCTCGGCAGTCCCACCTTCGAAAACAGAGACGGCGAAACCCCCTGCCCATGTCGCTCCTTGGAGATTTCTCGAAGCGCCTCAACCAGGCGATTCAAGTCATCACGCCGATCTCCGATGCTGACAATCACCAGGACATTGAGTGAGTCTGCCATTTCCACCTGAATATGGTACCGATTGTTAAGAATGGAAGAGGCCTGATAACCGGAGAGGCCAAGCTCGCTGACATTGATGGTCAATTTTGTCATGTCAAAATCCCCCATCTGCCCAAACAGGGGATTCTTCACCATCTCTCGATCAAAACAAAATAACCCCGGAATCCGGTTAATTTTACTCCGCGCCTCTTGAGCCAATTTAATTGCCTTGTCGAGTAATTTTTCCCCTTCCGTGGCCATCTGCATCCGCGCAAGATCAAGCGATGCCATCAAGATATAGGACGGGCTGGTACTCTGAACAAACCGCAGCACGGCCCCCAAGGTCGTCATGTCCACCCGATCGGATTTGGCATGCAGCATCGAGGCCTGTGTCATTCCTCCAATAATTTTATGCGTACTCTGAACGGCAAGATCAGCCCCCGCCTCCATCGCCGAGACCGGAAGATCCGGATGAAACTTTAAGTGGGGACCATGCGCTTCATCGACTAAAACGACAATGCCCTTTGAATGCGCCAGCGGAATAATCCGCTCCAGATCCGCACAGATGCCATAGTAATTCGGGCTGGTCAAAAAAAGCGTCTTGGCTTCAGGATGGGCAAGAATGGCCTGTGCGGTTGCCTCGTAGGTAACATTGAGGGTCATTTTGAGGGTTTCATCCACTGCGGGAAGGAAAAAGATCGGTTCCGCGCCAGAGAAAATGAGTCCCGCAAGGACAGACTTATGGGCATTCCGGGCCACCAGGACCTTGTCCTTGGGCCCACAGATGGCCAAAATCATCGCGTGATTGCCGCCCGTGGTTCCGTTGAGAAGGAAAAAGGAACGGTCCGCGCCGTAGGCCTTTGCCGCCAGGGCTTGAGCCTCTTTGATCACCCCCTTTGGCTTCTGAAGAGAATCCACTTCGTCTAATGTGGTCAGGTCAATGGAGAAAATTTTCGGCCCCACAAACTTTCTGAAGCGGGTTGAAATCCC
>CAYRGU010000056.1:0-8774 GCA_964423845.1 uncultured Nitrospirota bacterium | reverse complement strand
ACGAGGTAGATAAAACCCTGATTGAGCCGGATAGACGTGGTCCGTGCTCCACACCTGGTCCGGACGCTCGATGACGACGTCCTTCAAGAGACACGGCTTCAAGCCCCATCCACCTCATCAGGCCCCTGACCCTCTGCAGTTTGTATAGACCGGGGACATGGGTAACGGGTGTTCGGGGACATAGGTAACGCTTTTTCATTTTAGTTGCTGTACGTTTTTAAATCAAGTTCCTTGATCTTTTGTTGACAAAAATAAAGGTGAAAGAGGCCCTCCTGTTGGGTAGGGCGCAGGGCAACAGGGTAGCCCTGAAAAGCCTTGCAGATTGAAAAGGTGCGACCTTGGTAATGGATTTCTCCATTGGCCTGAACTTTACGAACGATATCCTGCGATCCGTATTCGATGGGTGGAAGGAGATCGGGAAACGGACGTGGACTGGGCTGATAACGACTGGCGGGAGGCCGCATCGAGAGGGCTTCATGCGGCCGCTCCAGATTGTAGACATCACGCCATTCATCAAAACAGTGTTGTACCTCGTCGAAATCATGAAACACGCGGTTAGAAAGCACTTCCAGTTTCAATGTGCGATGAAAGCGTTCATCTTTGCCTTGCGTTTGAGGATGGTAGGGGCGTGAATGACTCACGCGGATGCCCAACCGGATCAACCAGAGGGTCAGCCAGGTATAAGGCTGGTCTCCGGAATCTCCCCATGGAGCGCCATTGTCCATGGTCATACGATCGGGCAACCCGTAGCGGAGAAAGATGTGGGTTAGTGCAGTCTGAACGGTCTCTCCTTGTTGGTTGGCACAGGCCTTCAGACACAAGGCAAAACGGGAATGATCATCCAGTACCGTTAGCGGATAGCAACGGCGCTGATCCACTGGAAAATGTCCTTTGAAGTCCATCTGCCACAGGCGATTGGGCGCCTCGTGTTCAAACCGATGCCACGGTTTGTGTTTTTCGGATTCGGTCGGATCGATACGGTGATGACGATGCAAGATGGATTGAATGGTGCTGGGCACAGGAACAGACGTTTGTCCCTGGGCAAGAAGGCGCGCGTGAATTTTACGTCCACCCCAAGCGGGATGTTTGTCCCGTATGGCCAACACAGCTTCTTCGATGGGTTGAGGTGTCTGATTTGGAAAATGGGTTGGCGTGCGGGGCTGATCTGCCAGACCGGTGGCACCCTGCGTTTTATAGCGCTTGAGCCATTTATGGCCGGTTTTTGGGCTGATGCCGTAGCGTCGGCACAAAGACCGAATGTTGGCTCCTTCTTGAAGTGCGAGCAAAATAAATTCCTTTCGTTGAGACATAGGCGTTACTTTCCTCCAAGGCATGGGTTCCTCCAGAATGGGATGACCATGCCAGTATAAAAGCGTTACCTATGTCCCCGAACATGTGTTACCTATCTGTCCGGTCTATACAAACATAAGGGGCCAGGGGGTTGTTCTCGATCTCCCAAATCTCATTCTGAATAGCCACAAAAAACAGGATTTTTATAACAACCCCCCTACCCCCCTTTATTAAGGGGGAATGACTAGGGGAATTGTCATTGCGCCTTGTATTCAAGGAATTTACCAGGCCTCTCCATCGGTTATACTTAAAACATGGAGGCCCCATGGTCATCGCGCTGTTTTCATTGCTCGTTTGCTTCTTTGTCCTAAGCCTCATCGGGCTGACCACCGAGGCAAAAAAGGCACAGAAATCTTACGAAAAACAGATGGCCCAGGAAGAAAGGGCACGTTTAACCGGACAGGCGCTTCGACTCAAAGGAAATCTCTATCAGATGAATCCGGTGGCCTTTAAAAAATGGGTCGCCGGGGTTTATCAGGGAATCGGGTGTCACGTGGGGGCCTGGTCTTCCGGTGGGGAGGTCTTTCTCATTGTTGAGGACGGGTTTGAATCCATCCTGGTGGGGTGTAAAAATGACCACTGGCCGCTTGAGCGTCCCCTTCTGGAACACTGGAACGGAAAGCGGAAAGAATTTGGCGCCAATCAACTCATTGCCGTTTCAACCGGTGGATTTAAACCAGCGGCATGGGACTGGGCCGCGTATCATCGGGACAAAACCACCCTCGTCGGCGAGGAAACCCTCTTCCACCTCTGCCAGGATGCGGTGCCCGCCCTGCCGCTTCGCTCCGTTCAGAAAAATTAAGACCCCGCCATTTCTGCGATAAGCTCACATCGCGAAGAGGTCTGAACCATGAGTTTTTCAGCAACCGGCTAACCCGCTTTCAGCAGATCTCATTGACGGAAAACGCGAAAAACTGATATTAACTATCGGAGTCGTGACTTTTAGGCAAGCGCCAGAAAACCGTCGGGGAGAGGATGAGGAACAAGGAAGCGATTGTTCAACTGACCGGGATCGGGTTCTCCGGGTACGCGGCCAAGGCCTGTCTCGCCCTCATTCAAAAGAGCCCCGCCACCGTTTATGAAGTTGGAAAAACCTCCGGCGTTCCCTCCTGCGAGATGTTGAGCAAACTGAAGGAAAAGGGGATCCTCCTTGAGACCGAGGCATGATGGGTCCTCCCATTGTTCCGCAGCATTCTCCGGGGCCGCACCCCTCGCAGGGGTCGCACCCCTCGCAGGGGCCGCGCCACCCGCAGGGGCCTCCCAAAAAACAGGGGCTGTACGATCCGCAGTATGAGAAAGATGCCTGCGGGATTGGGTTCGTCGCCCATATCAAGGGGGAGAAATCCCACGAGATTATTGAAAAAGGGCTGGAGGTACTCAACAATCTCTCCCACCGAGGCGCCGCAGGCTGCGATCCTTGCACCGGAGATGGCGCCGGCATTCTGATTCAAATCCCACACACCTTCCTGGCGTCGGCCTGCGCTGACATCGGGATCGTCCTCCCCGCCCCAGGAGATTACGGGGTCGGAATGATTTTTCTCCCTGCCGATCCAACCGATCGTCATTTCTGCGAGGAAAGAATAGAAACCCTCCTCCATGAAGAAGGCGCGCGCCTCCTCGGCTGGCGCGATGTGCCCGTTTGTCCGGAACATTTAGGGGAGCTGGCCCGTGCCTCGCTCCCGGTGATTCGACAAATCTTCATCACCATAACGGGCCTCCCTGCCGACACGTTCGAGCGAAAACTGTACATCATCCGAAAACGGATTGAACATACGATTCGGCACGCCGAGATTGCCGGGAAAGCCGCCTTCTACATTTCCAGCCTCTCCTCCAACACCCTGGTCTATAAGGGGCTGTTGCTGCCCCGTCAGATCCCGCTTTTTTATCTGGATTTGGCCGATCCCCGAATCACGAGCGCCATCGCCCTGGTTCATTCGCGCTTTTCCACAAACACCTTCCCAAGCTGGCCCCTTGCGCATCCCTATCGCTACGTCTGCCATAACGGCGAGATCAACACCCTCAAAGGGAACATCAACTGGATGCGCGCTCGAGAGGGGCGTTTGGCATCGGAACATTTCGGGGAGGAGATCAAAAAGCTGTTTCCCATTATCATGGCGGGGCAAAGTGATTCGGCCTGCTTTGATAACGCGGTGGAATTTCTGGTGATGGGAGGGCGTTCCCTCCCGCATGCCATGATGATGCTGATGCCAGAGGCCTGGGCCGGAAATTCCGAGATGGATTTAGACCGCCGCGGTTTTTATGAATACCACGCAGCAATGATGGAACCGTGGGATGGCCCCGCAGCGATGGCCTTTACGGACGGCAAGGTCATTGGCGGCACCCTGGATCGGAACGGACTTCGGCCCGCGCGGATCGTGGTGACCACCGACGATCTCGTCGTGCTCGCCTCCGAAGCCGGGGTGATCTCCTTCCCCCCGGAGAAAATCCGGAGTAAGGGGCGCCTCATGCCGGGGCGGATGTTTCTGGTCGATACCGTCGCCGGGCGGATCATCGATGACGAAGAGATTAAAACCCAGATCGCCTCGCGTCAGCCCTACTCACAGTGGGTTGCGGCCAACCGGATTAGCCTCGATGAGCTCCCGGAGCCGCTCAATATCCCCCAGCCCGATCATGCCACCCTGCGACAGCGGCAACAGGCCTTTGGCTACACCATTGAGGAGATCAAGATGATCCTTACCCCAATGGTCACCACCGGCGAAGAGGCGATCGGTTCCATGGGCACCGATACCCCGCTGGCTGTCCTCTCGGAGCAACCGCAGCTTCTTTTCAAGTATTTCAAGCAGCTCTTCGCCCAGGTCACCAATCCGCCCATTGATCCGATTCGGGAGCAGTTGGTCATGTCGCTTGCGACCAACATCGGGCCAAAAGCCAATCTCCTCGGAGAAGCGCCGGAGCATGCCAAACGGATTAAGGTCAACCAGCCAATTCTCACCAACGCCGACCTTGAGAAAATCCGGTCCCTCTCCGACAAAAATTTTAAGACCAAGACGCTTCGGATGCTCTTCCCCGTGGGCAGTGGGGCCGAGGGATTGGAAAAATCGCTCGATCTGCTCTGCCGACATGCCGCCACCGCGATTCAGTCTGGATTTAAATTTATTATTTTAAGTGATCGAGGCATCGATGCCTCCTGGGCGCCGATCCCCTCTCTTCTCGCCCTGGCCGCAGTGCATCATCACCTCATCCGAGCCTGTCTGCGGACCGAGATTGGTCTCATTGTCGAGACGGCGGAGGCGCGCGAAGTGCATCATTTCGCGTTGTTGATCGGCTATGGGGCCGGCACGATCAATCCCTATCTGGCGTTTGAAACCCTCACCGATATGGTACGGGATGGTCAGATTCCGGACACCATTGACGAGGCCACTGCGGCAACAAAATATATCAAGGCGATCGGCAAGGGGCTCCTGAAGGTTTTTTCAAAGATGGGGATCTCCACCGTTCAGAGTTATTGCGGGGCGCAGATTTTTGAGGCCATCGGGCTGAACAGCGATTTCGTGGACCGTTATTTTACCGGGACCCCTTCTCAAATCGGGGGGATTCGCCTCAAAGAGATCGCCATCGAGACGCTGATCCGCCATCGGGCCGCCTTTCAGCCGGATACCGCCACACGTCAGCTTGATTTTGGGGGGGAGTATCATTATCGAATCCAGGGGGAACATCACAACTGGAATCCGCTGACAATTTCCAAACTTCAACAGGCCACACGGGAAGGGGGCTATCAGACGTTCAAGGAATTCAGCCACCTCGTCAACGATGAAACAAAGCGGCATGCCAATCTCCGGGGGCTTCTTGAATTTAAAAAGACGACACCGATCCCCCTCGATCAGGTTGAACCCGTATCTCAAATTGTGAAGCGTTTCGCCACGGGGGCCATGTCTTTTGGCAGCATCAGCAAAGAGGCCCATGAAACTTTGGCCATCGCCATGAATCGGATCGGGGGACGGAGCAATACGGGCGAGGGAGGGGAAGACCCGGCGCGATACAACAATGAAAGAAATAGTGCCATCAAACAGGTCGCTTCAGCCCGCTTTGGCGTGACCACCGACTATCTGGTTCACGCCAGGGAGCTTCAGATCAAGATCGCCCAGGGGGCAAAGCCGGGCGAAGGGGGCCAACTCCCCGGCCACAAGGTGGATGGCGTCATTGCCAAAATCCGGTACGCCACCCCAGGCGTCACGCTTATCTCTCCGCCGCCGCATCACGATATTTACTCGATCGAAGATTTGGCCCAGCTCATCTTCGATTTGAAAAATGTCAATCCAAACGCCATGATTTCGGTCAAGTTGGTTTCCGAGGTCGGGGTGGGAACCGTGGCCGCAGGTGTGGCCAAGGCCCACGCCGATCTGATCCTGATCTCGGGGGATTCAGGCGGCACGGGGGCGTCCCCCCTCTCCTCCATTAAACATGCCGGCATTCCCTGGGAACTGGGTTTGGCTGAAACCCAGCAAACGCTGGTGCTAAACAACCTCCGGGGACGGGTTCGTATTCAGACGGACGGCCAGTTAAAGACCGGCCGCGACGTTACCGTGGCCGCGTTACTTGGCGCGGAGGAGTTTGGGTTCTCCACAGCCCCCCTGATCGTTGAAGGGTGTATCATGATGCGAAAATGTCATTTGAATACCTGTCCGGTCGGGATTGCCACGCAGGATCCGGCGCTCCGGGCCAAATTCGACGGACAGCCGGAGTACCTCATCAATTACTTCTTTTTCGTGGCCGAGGAAGTGCGGGAGTTGATGGCGCAACTCGGTTTTAGAACCTTTAACGAGATGGTCGGTCGGGTGGACCTTCTTATCCCCAGCGAAGCGATGACCCATTGGAAGCTACGGGGAATAGATCTCTCCCCGATTCTTCATCAACCGAAGGTCGGACCTCACGTCGCCACCTACTGTATCGCGTCGCAGGATCATGGCCTGTCCGGATCGCTTGATCACACGCTGATCCAGATGGCGCAACCAGCGCTTGACAAAAAAGAGCGGGTTGCCGCGACGCTTCCGATTAAGAATATCCACCGGACGGTCGGCGCCATGCTTTCGGGGGAAATCACGCGAAGATATGGCGCGGCGGGTCTCCCCGACGAGACGATCACCTTGAAATTTCACGGCTCCGCCGGCCAGAGCTTTGGGGCCTTTTGCGTGAATGGTCTCACCCTAAGCCTGGAAGGAGAGGCCAATGACTATCTGGGCAAGGGGATGTCAGGCGGGCGGATCATTGTCTATCCTCCGCAAGGATCGATCTTTATCCCCGAAGAGACGATCCTGATTGGCAACACCGCCCTCTATGGGGCCACCGGCGGAGCGTGTTACTTCTATGGCACTGCGGGAGAGCGTTTCGCCGTGCGAAACAGTGGCGCGACGGCCGTCATTGAAGGCGTGGGCGACCATGGATGTGAGTATATGACCGGCGGGACCGTGGTGATATTGGGAAAAACAGGACGAAACTTCGCGGCGGGGATGAGCGGTGGAGTCGCCTTTGTCTTGAATGAAGACGGCCAGTTTGAACGAAGATGCAATCTGGGCCTGGTCGAACTCGAACCGGTTGAACAGGAGGCCGCCATCTTAAAAAGTCTGATTGAACAACACGCCCTCTACACGGGGAGTGCTCGCGCAAAATCCATCCTGAAACGATGGGAGGAAATCCTCCCTCTTTTCGTCAAGGTGATGTCCGTCGAGTACAAAAAGATTCTGGAAAGCAGAAAGGTCCCACTTCATGGGTGATGTGAGAGGCTTCTTGAAATACCCACGGGAGACGCCGAAGCGGCGTCCTGTTCCAGAGCGGGTTCGGGACTGGGAGGAATTTTACCCGCCAGTTCCCGATGAGTTTCTCCAGCGTCAGGGGGCCCGGTGTATGGACTGCGGCGTCCCCTTCTGTCAGGGGGAAACCGGCTGTCCGGTGCAGAATATGATCCCGGACTGGAATGATCTGGTCTATCGAGGACGATGGCAGGACGCCCTGCGCTCCCTTCATGCCACCAATAACTTTCCGGAGTTTACCGGGCGACTCTGCCCCGCCCCCTGCGAATCGGCCTGCGTCCTTGGGATTATTGATCAGCCGGTCGCCATCCGCAATATCGAGCAAAACATTATCGATCGCGGATTCTCGGAGGGATGGGTCACCCCCATCCTGCCGGGAAAAGAGAGCGGTTTTAAGGTCGCCATTGTCGGATCGGGCCCGGCGGGGCTTGCTGCGGCACAACAGCTTCGGAGAAGTGGTCATCAAGTCACTGTCTTTGAAAAGGCCGACCGGATCGGGGGGCTCCTTCGCTACGGCATCCCCGAATTCAAGATGGAAAAGAATGTGCTGGACCGGCGCCTTGCCCAGATGGAAGCGGAGGGAGTGATCTTCAAAACAAATACCCATATCGGAAAAGATATCGTCGCCGAGGCCCTCCTTGAACAATTTGACGCCATTCTTCTGGCCAATGGCGCGGAGGCCGCCAGAGAGCTTCCCATCCCGGGGCGTGACTTGCAGGGAATCCACCTGGCGATGGATTACCTCACCCAACAGAATAAACGCCTGGCCGGCGATGATATTGATCCTTCGGTTTCCATCACGGCCCACGATAAACGGGTGGTCATCATCGGTGGCGGAGATACCGGGTCGGACTGTCTTGGCACGGCGCACCGGCAGGGGGCCATTGAAGTCTACCAATTCGAGATTCTTTCCCAGCCGCCCCCCCATCGGGCAAAGTCCACCCCCTGGCCCCTCTGGCCGATGCAGCTTCGCACCTCCCATGCCCACGAAGAGGGATGTCAGCGGGAATGGAGCCTCGGGACAAAATCGTTTACGGGACATCAGGGCCGTCTGCAGAAATTAAACGCCGTCCGGGTCGAGCCGAAAACAGATGGCAAGGGGCGGACCTCGTTTGAAGAACTCCCTGAAAGTGAATTTGAACTTAACGTTGACCTGGTCCTGCTTGCCATGGGATTTTCAGGCCCCGTAAAAGAGGGGCTGATTGCTGACCTTGGGGTGATATTGACCTCGCGCGGCAACGTTGCGGTGGATGAGAATCAGATGACTAACATTGAAGGGGTCTTTGCGGCAGGGGACGTCAAACGGGGGGCCTCGCTCATCGTCTGGGCCATCCGGGAGGGACGGGACGCCGCTGCGGGGATCGACCGCTTTTTAAAGAAAAAAGCCGCCATGCCCGCTTTCTCGAAATCCTCCACCCGGAGCCATGGATGAATACAATGAAGCGGGCGATCGTTATGTCTGCGTATGTCATCGAAGGAACGAGGCCCAACGACCCAATCTAACCAGCGCGCCGCTTTTGCGCGTCTGTGTTCAGCGCATGATTGGGGATGTCACCTAACAGAATGTGGCGACCGAAACTTGGCGATAATTAGCCACAGATTTACGAAGTACTTTGATCCGCTCAATCTCATGCATGGTTTGAGCGGCAAAATACG
>CAYRGU010000055.1:0-5127 GCA_964423845.1 uncultured Nitrospirota bacterium | reverse complement strand
ACGCTCATGGTCTGCATCGTCTCCCTTTGGATTGGCGGCTTCTTCCTCTGGGTGGCGATTCGGAAAACGCAGGCCAACCGGCGGGACTATTTCATCCTCCTCGCCTCGGCCCTGTTTAGTATTGGATTCTGGAGTTATCGTCTGTCAGCGGTCCTGCTTCACCCGGAGAACGACCCCAACCCTGCCGCCCATCTGCGTCTTTCGCTCACCTTCCTGATCTTGTCCGCCATCTTGTTTTTACTCGGATGCAGAGACAGAAAAAGCGCGCACGCTCTAAAGTAGCCACGTCGCAAAAGTCGAAGTCGGATGGAAAATTGTGCTGTTCATGACGGAGAGACGTCATGATTCATTGATGAGGCAGGGTGATTCGCCTGTTTTCTCTCTACCAACCCATAAAAAACCATGCCAATCCACTCATGAATCGCCTGGCTGCTCTGTTTCAAATACCCCACTTCTGGAATAAACCGTAGCAGACCTTCTGGAAGCGACCCCACGGTAAAACCGCAGGGGGCAGCCGTTGCCTCAAACCCCTGCCGACGAAATTGAGCCATGGCGCGCGGCATGTGCAGGGCCGACGTGACAAGCAGAATGCGCCGTTTCCCCACAAGCAATTTCCTGGTTTCAATCGCATTTTCATAAGTATTTCGGGAGCGGGCGTCAGACTTGATCTCCCACGACTCCCATCCGCCCAGAGATTTCAATGCGTCTTCCATAATCTGCGATTCTGCCACAGGGGTTATGCCCCCTCCCGGACTTCCCCCGCTTAATACAAGGGTGGGTGCCAGATTCCGTTGCATCCACTCGCGCGCACAACTTAGCCGCTCTAAGGATTCGGGCGACAACCGGTCTTGCGGCCGCAACCCGCCCTTCCTACGGACGCCTCCTGTCAGGGCGACAATGGCATCAAAGGGGGCATCGCCACTCATTTGAGGCACGCGATATTGCGACTCCAGCGATCCTGCAATCCTCTCGCTGACAAAAGAAATCGATAACGAATAGAGCAAAATCAGCGCGGACAAGACGCAACACCCCGCTCTGTGACCCTGCCCTTTTTTTAAGAAAAAGAGGGAAACGACAAGCAAGAGAGCGACCCAGATCAGGGGATAGACAAAAATCCTGATGACTGCAAAGAACAGATAAAGCATGGGCTGAATCCTACTGTGGGGATAGCGCGGAAAGCCATTCGGTCAGGTGGTCCTCCAGGAGGTAATTCTCCAACACCCACTTTTTGAGCTGGTCCCCTTCCCTTGCCGTGGCATCAAGGTCCATCATCCGCTCTCGTATCGCCTCACGCCATGCCCCTGGCTGATCAGGAACCGTTTTGACCGGCGCATCCCGGAATGGAAGGATATCGGTGCAGATGACAGGGTAACCCAAAACTCCTAATTCCAGCAGATACAGATTGCTTTGAGCCTCATTGACCCGGCTGACCTCCCTCGGGACCACGGCCAAATCCAAGTTTAATTTTGCAAGGCCCTGCGCATAGTCCTCGTAGGCATCGGGGATCCGATACCGCTCCCTCATATAGGGCTGTAACGCGTTCGGACAGAAACCGACAGAGACCCACGCAACCTCTGGCGCCAACTCCCGGATCACCGCTTCGATGCCGATCCAATCCGTCTCTCTCTCTGCCACAATGCCAATACGCGTGAGAACGCCCCGTTGAGGGCGCGGCAGGATCAGCCCCCCCACAGGTCCCACTCCAGATAATCCGGAATCACGTGAATATCTTTAATCATTCCCTTGCACATCTCGGCCAGAGGCAGGGTCGTTACGATAAGACGGTCATACGTGGATAAAATATCACGAAGAAGAGATCGGGCCGCCTTGCCATCGGGAAGATGATATCGGCTCGCAAGATCGGCTCCGGGCAAATAAACAACCGGCTGGTCCAACGAGTAGACACAAAAGATTTTGTTGAAAAACCGGTAATTTCCGATCTCTACGACCTGATCAGGACGCAAAGTTCCATGAAGACAAACCACCTCTGGCTTTAAGCGCTCAATTTCCGTGGGCCGAAACCCTTTCTTCCTCCCTTTCGTTTCAATCATTTGACATTGGGCTATCACCGCAGCATTTAACCCCCGAAAGGGCGCCGCGACGCGGGGCGAGTGCTCCGGCTCCCATTGAATCCCAAGGATACGGGAAACCTCATGGAAATGGGGGTCCCAGCGAACGATCGCATTTTTCTCTATATTAAAATCGACGTGATCCAACGTGAGGTTGGGATTATAGGCCGTATCCGCCGCCAATTTCGGGAGCCAACGGATGAGCATTGTGTTCACTTCATTCAGCCCCCGCTCCACATGCTTTGTCCATCGGGCCAAATCCTGCTTCATGGTTTTAATCGATCCCGAGCCATGATGCATCAGGGTCGCGTGGGGCGTCCAAACAATTTTATAGCCCAGTTGACTCACTTTCAGGCACAGGTCAACGTCATTAAATAAAACCTTCAGGTGGGTCTCATCCATCCCGCGAACTTGATTGTAAATTGATTTTCGGATCAGCAAACAGGCCCCTGTCACCGCCGACAGGTTTTGATCCATCTGCGCGCGCCCCATATAGCCGGGCTCATGTATCTCCAATTGATCGTTGTAGCTATGATCTGCCACGCCAATGCCCAAAATCACGCCCGCGTGCTGAATCCTTCCCGTCATCGGATAGACCAGCCGCGCGCCAACAATCCCCACCTCTTGTCTCTGGCCCATCGCCAGCATTTCATCCAGCCAATTCTCCTGTAGAATCTGGACATCATTATTCAGTAGCAGGAGATACTCGCCCCTTGCCCATCGCGCAGCATCGTTATTCACCGCCGCGTAGTTAAACTCTTTTTCGTAATGGCGCAGTCGTACCTTTTCAGGATAGGTGGCCAGAAGGTGTTGGTAGTAGGCAATGACCGCAGGGTCGGCGCTCTGATTATCCACAACAATTACTTCATAATGCGGATAGGCCGTTTTTTTAAGCAGGCTCTCCATGCACGGCTGGAAAAAACTTAACTTGTCTTTCGTGGGAAGAATCACCGAGACGAGCGGGGCTTGTTCGTGTTGATAGCAAACATGGTGGGTCCCGGGCAAATAGCCGGAGTGGACCGTGCCATGAACCGCGCTTCTCTCAAGATGTCTTGTCAGGATGGCTTGCCCCTCCGCATCGGGGACCCGGAGATCTGCGGAAACATGGCAGAGCGGGTCGGCAATATGCCCCATTGCCTTTTCGCCACACTGTTCCAGAACTTTGAAGGCCATGTCATACGAGCCCGCGAGAGAGGGATACTCATATCCCCCAACCGATAAAACAACCTCCCGTCTCACCAAACAAGGCCCCATGTAGGAGGTGGCTCGCAGCAGATCCAGATTAAAGTCCGGCTTAAACTTCGGGTCGCAGCGGGCTCTCCTTTCATCCAGACAATCTTCATCTGTGTAAATCAACTCCCATTCGTGCCGGATATTGATATACGACACGCAGGAGAACAGATAATGCGGCTCGAACTGTACCCCGGGCGGGATCAGGAGGATCCACTCCACGGGGGTTTCCTGAACGGTCTGGTTGATCTGATCGATGACACAGACCTCTTCCCCAATCTGAACCCATTTTACTTCTTCTCCCTCGATCGGCACGGGGGCAGGAAAGGGTGCAATCACGGTCAGGCGCCATTGTTTATAAAATTGGGCCGAGAGAGAATCGAGCAGATCCGCAAGAGGGGCCTCGTCGCCACGTTTTATGACAACGACAAAATGAACACTGGGCGTCAGTTTCCATGCTTCAGCCCGCTTGGCATATAACTGAAGGTCGCTCTCCAGAAGGGCACGTTTGTTGAGCCAGTTTTGATAACTGTCGTCGTTGATATAGGGAGGCATTTATTTATGAATTCCCACCGGAGACGGCCCTTGAAGGTCTCTGTCGGGGACGGGGGTTATGTACGTTACGGGCATGGACAGTTGGGCGTCTATGCCATGATGAGGCCCTTAACGATCTGCCCCTCCCCTGTCCGGGATTATTGATACCGCTCCCTCATGACAGAAATCATGGTATTGATCCGGTGCGCGTAGGTATGCTCCGCCAAAACGCGCTGTTGACCGCGAGCGGCAATGGCGCGCCTTGCCGCATCATTTTTGAGGTAAAACCGAACCAGATTTGGAATCTCGCCCACATCCTTGTACGTCACGATCTCTTTGCCCACCTCAAAAATCTCTCCCAGCAGATTTTGATGGTCGGTTAAAAGAAACCCCTGGCACGCCGGCACATCAAAGAGCTTTTGATGCGCCACATCCCGCATCTGAAAGTTGGTCGAATTAAAGTTAATCTTGCAGGCGTTGTAGAAAAGAGGTGCTTCCCGAACGTAATCTAACTCCGGTTCAACCCGAAACTGTTTTCCTAAAATCTGGCCCCAACCCTTATCTCCAAAAACTGCGGGTTTAAAACCAGCAAGGGCCTGAATAGAGATAAGGCGATGGAGCATACTGGCCCTCGCCACACACGCCGCCTTAAAACCCGATTTCCCTTTCTCGGTAGCGGCATTGATCTGCTCTTTCTCCAGCCCGGTTAAACTCTCGATCGTCTCATCATACGATTTCTTAGACTGTACCCATTTTTGGGCTACCTGTTCAGAAAGTCGGTCAAGGGCCTCTGGACAAGCTGGCAATACCTTCTCAACAGACGCTAAATAAGATTTTCCTACAAAACCTATATCCACCTTGTAACGCACTACAGAAGAGGGATCCGCATCCAATCGCTTGAAAACCCGTTCATCCGTCGCCAGAGGAAGATAGGTGACCGACTCAAAACCAAGTCCCCTTATCCTGTCTATCCACGACCTGTTCCAGGTAAATACGGCAATGTGATCGGAAATGCTCTCTCCAAAATCCACAGATTCCAGATCAGGACATTGAACCCACCATGAGGCCACAGGTATGTTAATGGACTTGAAGAAAGCGGCACAGACCCCATCCCGATCAAATCCCTCATGATTCTTGGTAAGGATGAAATCCGGCTTAAACGCCCGAATGTGATCCGCTAACTTTGAAAGGATACCCGGCCCGCTCTCCCACTGGCTGAAGGAAAACCTGCTGACCCGGTGCCCCAGACGGATCAGGCCCGCTTCTAATTCCGGGAACACAGACTTCCCAAAAA
>CAYRGU010000054.1:0-6848 GCA_964423845.1 uncultured Nitrospirota bacterium | reverse complement strand
GGAATTACCCACTTGAAATTCCAAAGAACCAAAAATAATCGCGGCTTTACCCTGATTGAGATGCTTCTTTCCATCGCCATCCTCGCGATCGTGGGCCTCTTGACGACCCAGATGGTGGACTTTTTCTACACCAGCTACCGTCAACAGGAAGCGATGGCCTCCATGCAGCAGAACGGACGCACCGCAATGGATATGCTTTCACGAGAGATCCGGCTTTCCGGATTACAGCCGGCCGGGGGGCTTTTCCCGAACTCTACACTCACCCTATCGAACAAGGTGAACGGTAAAAGTGGTGGAGAGTGTTCCAAAGCCAAAACGGCATCTGTTCCAATTACCGGCATCCTGGAGGCATCCGCAACAAGTTTCTATTTTTTAACCGATCTCAATGGGGACGGGAATGTTTCGAAAGATAAAGACGATGATGACGATGATGACGATGATTATAAGGATTATAAGGATGATAATGAAGAGATCCGATATGAATGGGTGGGATCTAACGGCAAATCTCTCTGCGTCGAGGGGAAAGACCCGAATACTTTGTACCGGGATACAGGGGGCGGCATGCAGGAGGTCGCCATCGGCATCACGGCGTTCGCCTTTTTTTATTTTAATGCGGAGGGCACCGCGCTGACCTCTCTCCCCCTGAATCTCGACGACCGGGGCAAGGTGGCAAGGGTCCATATCGTCTTGCAGGCCGGGGCCCCAGGAACGACCCAGCCCCTTCGATTGGAGTCGAATGTCTGGATCAGGAACCAGCAGCCATGATCCCTGTTTTAAAAACTCAACGAGGAACCGCCCTTCTTTTGGCCCTTCTGGTTCTGTTTTTGGGTTCCGGTCTGGTGATTTTAGCCTTTTCACTTTCACGCAATGAACAGACGATGGCCAACTTGTCAGTCGAGGGACATCGGGCCGATGCCCTGGCTGAATCAGGCCTCGCGATGGCTCTTTTCTGGGCCGCCAATCCGGGGGTCGCCCCCCAAGAAAATAACGCTAACGTCTTCTTTATAAACTTGGCCACCACGCCCTGTCCACCGGCCCCTCTTCCTCCGCCACCGCAGCCACTTGTTGCCCAATTCCCCCTGCCCCCAGCGATCGCAACCATTGCCCCGCTCCCCCTCCCTTCTCTCCCTATTCCTGTCCCCATCTCGGATGCTTTTGCCTCGTTAGGCCCTATCGGAGGAAGGATTACCCTTTCATTTGACCCGCCAAATCCTGCGAATCCGGCATCCATCTGTCGCGTCACCAGTACCGCCATGACCCACGGTGGCGCCAGCAGGACCGTTCAGGTCGATTTAACCCGATCTCCGCTTGTGCCCTCGCTTCCTCCTCTGCCTCCGTCCCAGGTGTTTCCTTTAAAAGGAACCTGGCGGTAAATGGCCAAACCGTCAGACCAGCACGCCACACATCCCAGTGAAGTCTGTACGTTTTCCGAATTGAAGTGCTATATTGAGGAAGGAGAGGGTCGCGTGAGCGTGAGTTGCATGGGTTATTATGTCCGGAAAAATCTCTCACAACGTCGTAAAGAGATAGAATATGACTTGGCAAACCATGACAAATGGCCCCAGTTTCGCCTTATCCTCTGGGTCGCCCTCATGGTGATGATCCTTCGGCTTTTGTTGGGCAACCGCTCTCTTTCCCTGTTTAATGATCAAAATCCCTCCCTCCAGACCGCCCCCGGAGTATCGTCCTCTACAGGTCATCCTGCGCCTCCCCCACTGCGGTGAAAAAACTCCACACTCGAAAACTCACCCTTCCAGAGACCACAGACACCGCCCTCCTCTACGGTAGTTTTGATTGCCACCTCAAAACGGTTGAACGTGCCTTTTCGGTGCGGCTTTCGGCAAGAGGCAATCAAATCACCCTGGAGGGAGAGGCCAAAGCCGCCCTGCTGGCAGAAGAAGCCCTCTTACACCTCGCGGCGCAACTGTATGAACGGGGAGAGATCACCCCCCAGGAAGTCGAGCAAATTATTTGTGCCCCGCAGCGTCCTCAAGGCGCGCCGGTTTCAGAGGCGGCCCATATCCTGGTCTCCGGGAAACGGGGCGAAATTACTTCAAGATCCGAGGCTCAAAAAAACTATGTTGAAAAGATCCAGAAATCCGATATCGTGGTCGCCATCGGCCCAGCGGGCACAGGAAAGACCTACCTGGCCATGGCGATGGCCGTCTCTCTCTTTTTAAAACGGGAGGTGAACCGAATCATTTTCACCCGACCAGCCGTGGAGGCCGGGGAGCGACTGGGATTTCTCCCTGGAGACATGGTCGAGAAGGTCTCTCCCTATCTTCGGCCCCTGTACGATGCCCTGTACGACATGATGGAGGTTGAACGCGCCAAACAACTTCTGGAACGCGGCGATATTGAAATTGCCCCGCTGGCCTTTATGCGTGGGAGGACGCTCCACGATGCCTTCATCATCCTCGATGAAGCGCAAAATACCACCCCGGAGCAGATGAAGATGTTTCTCACAAGACTTGGGAGCCACTCCAAGATGGTCATCTCGGGAGACATCACCCAGTGCGATCTTCCCGCCACACACGCCTCCGGATTGGCCCAGATAGAAATCATTTTGTCAGATCTCCCTGGTATCCAATTCATCCATTTCACGGAACGGGACGTGGTGCGGCATAAATTGGTCCAGGAGATTGTAAAGGCCTATGAACGATATGAAGCGAATATGAAAAAATCACCCCGGCGCCTTAAATGACCGAGGCGTTGCGGCAATCATTGATGAATGTTGTCGTTGATAACCGTCAAAAAAAATACCCGGTGAATCGTGAGGAGTTCCTGTGCTGGGCGCAGGGCCTCTTGCAACTTCAAAAGCTCCCGAACGGCACGTTGGGGATTGTCTTCGTCAACGACAGGCAGATTCGCCGCTACAACCGGGAGTTTCGTAAGCAAGACCGGTCCACCGATGTTCTGTCATTTTCGATGCGCGAGTCCTCCGAGGACTGCGAGTCCTCCGAGGACCGCGAGACCTGCGGGGACCGCGAGGGGGAAAGGACAGACCTTCATCCAGAATTTCTGGGAGACGTGATGATCTCGATAGAGACCGCCAGGCGGGAAGCCCTCCTTTGGGGACGCACCGAACGGGAGCATCTGCTGGCGCTTCTCATTCACGGAACATTGCATCTCATGGGATATGACCATGAACGTTCAGAGAAAGAAGCCGAGCGGATGAAGCGGCGGGAGCGGATCTTGTTGCGAAGGCTGTTTCGGTCGTGATGATTCTGTGATGATTCAGGGGCTCTGGCAAAAAATTCAAAAGGGCTTGGAAAAGACCCGTGAGACCCTGACGGGCAGGATTGAATCGCTTTTTTTGGACCAGCCGATCGTCTCCCTGGCAACGCTTGAGTCGTTGGAAGAAATTTTAATCGGCGCTGACCTGGGGCCTGCCGTCACGGAGCGACTCATGGCCGGACTCCGGGCCTCCGTGACGCGAAAAGAGGTCATTGATCTGATCGCCCTACAGAAAAAGCTGAAGTCCTACCTCATCACCATTTTGGAAAAGGGAGGGGTGCTGATGACGCCAGCGTCTCCCCCCATGGTAACCCTTTTTATGGGTGTCAATGGTGTTGGGAAAACCACCACTCTCGCGAAACGGGCCTATCAGTTGAAACAATCGGGGAAGAAAGTCCTTTTGGCGGCCGGAGACACCTTTCGTGCAGGCGCGATTGAGCAGTTAAAGATCTGGGGAACACGGGTGGGCGTGGAAGTGATTGCCCATCAGGCGGGGGGAGATCCTGCCGCCGTGGCCTTTGATGCCGCTCGCGCCGCGTGCGCACGGGGCGTGGACGCCCTCTTCATCGATACTGCGGGACGCCTGCAGACCAACCGTAACCTGATGCAGGAACTAAAAAAAATAAAGCGCGTCATCGGCCGGGAGATCCCCGAGAATCAACAGCAACAGATTTTGGTGCTCGATGCCACGACGGGGCAAAACGCCCTCTCCCAGGCCCGGCTCTTTCACGAGGCGGTGGGGGTCAGTGGCCTCATTCTCACGAAATTAGACACCACAGCCAAGGGAGGCATGATTATTCCCATCGTTGAAATGTTGCGAGCCCCCGTCACCCATATTGGCATCGGGGAGAAGGTGGACGATTTAATCCCGTTTGACCGGGAAGCCTTTGTTGAGGCCCTCTTTACCTCGGTGGGCACCCCCACTGTCAAGGTCCATGCCCGCATTTAAACTTCACTCCGATTTTATTCCAAAAGGGGATCAGGTGGGGGCCATCCAGGCGCTCACCGAAGGGGTGGGTGCGCGCCTGCCGCACCAGGTGTTGTTGGGTGTCACGGGGTCGGGAAAAACCTTCACATTGGCCCATGTCATCGAACAGACCCGGAAGCCGACACTGGTCATCGCGCACAACAAAACACTGGCCGCGCAGCTTTATCAGGAGTTCAAATCACTCTTCCCGGAGAATGCGGTGGAGTACTTCGTCAGCTACTATGATTACTACCAGCCGGAAGCCTACCTCCCCAACACCGATACCTATATTGAAAAAGACTCTGCGATCAACGATACGATTGACCGGATGCGCCATTCGGCCACCCAGTCTCTCTTTGAACGAGATGACCTGATTATTGTTGCCTCCGTCTCCTGTATTTATGGCCTGGGCTCTCCCGAGGCCTATCAGGGGATGTTGCTCTATCTTACCGCAGGGATGGAGGTGGGACGGGATGTTGTGGTCAAGAAATTGGTCGAGATGCTCTATGAACGCAATGACTACGATTTTGGTCGGGGAACCTTTCGCGTCCGGGGAGATCTCATCGAGATCCACCCGACCTCGTCCGAACATGAGAGTATCCGGGTGGCGTTCTTTGGAGATACCGTCGAGGCGATCTATAAGATGGATCCGCTTCGGGGAAACCTCCTTGGACAGATTCCTAAAATTGCCATCTATCCGGGAAGCCATTATGTCATCGCCCCGGGACGGAGGGAGGGGGCACTGCGCGGGATTGAAGAGGAAATGGAAGCGCGAATCCGGCATTTTCACCAGGAGAATCAGCTGATCGAGGCCCAGCGAATTGAACAGCGAACGGTCTTTGATCTGGAGATGATCCGTGAAATTGGCTACTGCAAGGGGATCGAAAACTATTCGCGTCACTTTTCCGGCCGCGCCCCCGGAGATCCCCCGCCCACCCTTTTAGACTACTTCCCGCAAGACTATCTGCTGATTATTGATGAGAGCCATGCGACCGTTCCCCAGCTTGAGGCGATGCAGTCGGGGGATCGTTCCCGGAAAACAAATCTGATTGAACATGGGTTCCGCCTTCCCTCCGCCTATGATAACCGTCCCCTGACGTTTGAAGAGTTCAAGAAAATGGCCCGGCAGGTCATTTATGTCTCGGCCACCCCGGGCCCTTACGAAATGGAAAAGGCGAAGGGATCGGTGGTCGAACAGATTATTCGGCCCACCGGATTGGTGGATCCAGAGGTGGTGGTGCGTCGGGCCAAGGGGCAGGTGGATGACCTGCTGGAGGAAATTCGGAAACGCGCCGCCAGATCAGAGCGGGTGCTGGTCACCACGCTGACAAAACGGATGGCGGAAGATTTGACCGACTATTACAAAGAGGCTGGGGTGAGGGTTCGGTATCTTCATTCGGATATTGAGACCCTGGAGAGAGTTGAGATTATCCGGGAGCTCCGACGGGGCAGTTTTGATGTCCTCATTGGGATCAACCTCTTGAGAGAAGGTCTGGATATTCCGGAGGTGTCCCTGGTGGCCATTCTGGACGCCGACAAGGAGGGGTTTCTTCGCTCTGCCCGTTCGCTCATTCAGACCGCAGGACGCGCGGCGCGCCATGTTTCAGGTCAGGTGACGTTGTATGCGGAAGGGATCACCCGATCGATGGAGACGATGATGGAAGAAACCCGTCGACGGCGGCAGATCCAGCAGGACTACAACCGCCAGCATGGCATCACGCCAACCTCCATTCAGAAGGCCATTCCCGAATCCCTTTATCAAGGGAGCAAGGCGGACCCCCCTCCTGACCCCGATGAGGAAGAAGGAGCGGCAAGCTTTCTGGGTGCGTTTCCAGAGCAGCTCAACAAGCTGGAGCGAGAGATGCGCGCCGCCGCGAAACGGCTTGAGTTTGAACGCGCAGCAACACTCCGGGACCGGATCACAAAATTGAAAGAGGCCGATCTGGGGCTGACCAAACCGTAAAGCAGACGTAACGATTCAGCACATTTTTTGTAAAAAGTAAAAATAAGGCTTGATGGGTTGGCGCCCCTGTTAGCGCCCCTTGACACCTCTCGCCGCAAGCATTCATTATGGTTCCATAAAGGAGTAAAGCCATGCCGACCTTCACGGTAAAAAATATCCCCGATGATCTGTACACCCATTTGAAACAATCTGCCGGTTTGAATCATCGCAGTATCAATAGTGAGATTATTGTTTGCATTGAACAAGTGCTTCATAGCCAAAGAGTTTCTCCGGAAATAGTCCTGACACGCGCACAGCAATTACGAGAAAAAACGCGTAAGCACCCGATCACGGAGGCGGCATTGACGAAAGCCAAAGTGACAGGCCGGCGATGATCGTTGTTGATTCCAATATTATTGGTTACTTGTATCTGACGAGTGAACGATCGAGCCAGGTCGAACGGGTTTTTCATAAAGACGCACAATGGGCTGCGCCGCTACTTTGGCGCAGTGAATTTCGGAATGTATTAGCGCTCTATCTCCGCAAACGATTGCTGGGTTTGGAAGCTGCCCAGGAGATTATGAACGAAGCCTTAAACTTGATGCTGGGTCATGAATATGAAGTCGTTTCATCACAGGTATTGGGTTTAGTGGCAAAAAGTTCCTGCTCTGCTTACGACTGCGAATTTGTTGCGTTGGCGCA
>CAYRGU010000053.1:0-8868 GCA_964423845.1 uncultured Nitrospirota bacterium | reverse complement strand
CCCGTGCACGCCGTATTACTTGGATCGGAGAAGCCATTGAGGAGATCCAAAACAACCACCCCGCTCATCACCCCGGCCGTCGCGGTGGTTTTCAGACGAAAACGGGCATCGCCAAAGGCCTGGGTATCATCAGTCGCATCTGCGGAATCCCTATTGTCAAAATAGATCCCCCGCACGCGAAAATCGCCTCCAATTTTAACATCCGCAGCATAAGCCGACGCGGCAGACAACCCAACCGACAGACCCAATAAAGCCAGCACCAAGAACTTTCTCATTCTACCTCCTACTTAGTTCAGTGATTAGTGAACCACTCTGCCCCGCTATTGGCCGGTTCCCACGGACAGAAATCAGATTAAAACAGCGAGAACCTAACACTCTGTTTTATTTTTGTCAAAAGTTTTTTCGTCTCTTTTCATACGGGCCTGACAAGCGAAGAAACCACCGTTACCTCATTTTTCAACACATCCAGAAATCCCGCCCCGATCTCAAAGGAGCGGGCCTCTCCCGCAGGCAAGGTCACCGTGAGCCGTCCCGGCGCAAGCGTCGTGACAAGCGGGGCATGGTTGGCCAGCACCCCGAGAGAACCGGCCCCGCCCGGGGCAATCAGAGAAACTGCCTCGCCATCAAAAACCACCGACTGCGGCGTGACCACCGTAAGATGGTAACCGGTCATTTGACCCCCTTCATCCGCTCGGCCTTCTCCTGGGCTTCTTCAATGGTTCCCACCATGTAGAACGCCTGTTCGGGGAGGGGATCGAGCTTCCCATCGAGAATCATCTGGAAGCCTTTAATCGAGTCGGTAAGCCTTACATATTTCCCAGGCGTTCCCGTGAAGACCTCCGCCACGAAGAACGGCTGCGACAGAAACCGCTGAATCTTCCTCGCGCGCGTGACCGTCACCTTATCCTCCTCCGAGAGCTCGTCCATCCCCAGAATCGCGATGATGTCCTGGAGGTCCTTATATTTCTGCAACGTCCGCTGAACGGCCCGCGCCGTCTGGTAATGCGTGTCGCCCAGAACACGTGGATCCATCAATCGAGAGGTGGAATCCAACGGATCGACCGCCGGATAAATCCCAAGCTCGGCAATCTGGCGCGACAGAACGGTGGTGGCGTCCAAATGGGTAAACGTGGTGGCCGGGGCAGGATCGGTAATGTCATCGGCCGGGACATAGATCGCCTGGACCGACGTGATGGATCCTTTCGTTGTCGAGGTAATCCGCTCCTGCAACTCCCCCATCTCGGTGCCAAGGCTCGGCTGATAGCCGACCGCAGACGGCATTCTTCCGAGCAACGCCGAGACCTCGGAGCCGGCCTGGACAAACCGAAAGATATTATCAACGAACAAGAGGACATCCTGCCCCTTCTCATCCCGGAAATACTCGGCCATGGTCAAGGCGGCAAGCCCCACCCGAAGCCGGGCCCCCGGCGGCTCATTCATCTGACCAAACACCATCACGGTTTTATCGATGACCCCGGACTCCGTCATTTCGAGATACAGCTCGTTCCCCTCGCGGGTCCGCTCCCCCACGCCGCCAAAAACCGAAAAGCCCCCATGCTCCGTGGCAATGTTTCGGATCAACTCCATGATGATAACCGTCTTCCCGACGCCTGCGCCGCCAAAGAGCCCCACCTTTCCCCCCTTGGCATAGGGGGCGAGCAGATCCACCACCTTGATACCCGTCTCCAGAATCGAGGTGACCGGCACCTGCGATTCAAACGAGGGACTGGGGCGATGGATCGGCCAGCGCTGCTCTGGATTTGCGACCTCCCCCTTGCCGTCAATGGGGGCACCGAGGACGCTGAAAATTCTGCCCAAGGTCTGTTCCCCCACCGGAACGGAAATGGGGGCGCCGAGGTCGTTCGCCTTCATCCCACGAACCAGGCCATCGGTTGAGCTCATCCCCACACAGCGGACCTGATCGTTCCCGATATGCTGGGCGACTTCCACGATGACCGGCGTTGCCCGACCGGGGTCTTCCACGCGGACCGCGTTCAAAATGGCGGGAAGCTCCCCCTGCGGGAAGCGAATATCAACCGTGGGGCCAATGACCTGAACAATTTCACCTGTTGCCATATCGTCTCCTTTTCAGGCTGCTGAAAAAGCCCATCTGCTTCGTTCCCGTTCTCTCGGAGATCCTCAACGGACCTTGTTTTTAGAGGTACCCTGTAAAGGTCGCTGCGGCTATCCCTTCAGGGCTTCGCCTGCCGTCACAATCTCTAAAATCTCTTTGGTAATCGATGCCTGCCGCGCCTTGTTACGCGAAAGGGTCAGCCGATCAATCATCTCGCCGGCATTATCGGTCGCCGCCTTCATCGCCACCATCCGGGCCGAGTTCTCCGCCGTCGCCGCCTCCACCAACGCGATATACATTCGGGAGGCAACATATTCGGGGAGGAACCGATCGAGCACCTCATTTAATGTCGGCTCAAAAATAGTCTGAACCGGCTGCTCAACATTTTTTTTCTGAAGCCCTAAAAACTGCGTGCAGACCGGTTTAATGGAGAGGGCCGAGAGAAACTGGGTGTAGATCAGATGAATTTCGTCTAATTCGTGGGAGAGGTAAAACTGAATGACCGTTGACGTAATCTCCGAAATCCGTCGAAAGTCGGGCTTGCCCGCAACCTCCAGGACATGATGCAGAATGGGCCAGTCCCGCTTTTTGAAATAATCAAATCCCTTTTTCCCAATCAGAATCAGTTGAACGGGAACGTCCCGGTTTTCCCTTAAAAAGCCCTCCGCCGCCGCGATGACGTTGCCGTTGTACGCCCCGCAGAGCCCGCGATCGGAGGTGACCACCACGAGGCCAACCGACTTGACCTCCCGGGCCGTAAGGAAAGGGTGCCGAATCACCCCCTCGGTCGAAAGGAGGTGTGATAGAATCGTCTCCATTTTTTTGGAATAGGGCCGGGCCTGCTTAAATTTCTCGTCGGCCTTTTTAAGACGCGAGGCCGCGACCATCTGCATCGTCCGGGTAATCTGCTTGGTCTTCTGCGTGGCCCGAATTCGCTTTCGAATGTCCCGCAGGCTCGAAACTGGCATGACTACTTCCCTTCAGCCCATTCCTTCTTGAAGGCCGCCACCGCCAGGTCCAACTGTTTGATCAGATCGTCGGTGAGGACCTTCCCCTTATCAATCGCAACCGCAATATCAGGGTGGCACTTTTCCATCATCGCAAGGAAAGTCGTTTCAAAACGGGTCACCTCCCGGGTCGGGATATCGTCCAGGTGCCCCGCGCCGCCAAGATAAATCACCATCACCTGACGCGAAAGGCGATTGGGCTGATACTGCCCCTGCTTCAGGAGCTCCACCATCTTCTCGCCGCGATTGAGCTGTAGTTGGGTCGCTTTGTCCAGGTCCGAGCCAAACTGGGCAAAGGCCGCAAGCTCACGATACTGGGCGAGATCGAGCCGCAATTTCCCCGCCACCTTCTTCATCGCCTTGGTCTGGGCGTTGCCTCCCACGCGGGAGACCGAAAGCCCGACGTTGATCGCGGGGCGAATCCCAGAGTAAAAAAGATCCCCTTCCAGGTAAATCTGGCCATCGGTAATCGAGATGACATTGGTTGGAATATAGGCCGAGACATCCCCCGCCTGCGTTTCGATAATCGGGAGGGCGGTCAGCGACCCCGAGCCGAGACTCTCATGGAGCTTCGCCGCCCGTTCCAAGAGGCGGGAGTGGAGGAAGAAGACATCCCCCGGGTAGGCCTCACGGCCGGGAGGACGGCGCAGGAGAAGCGAAAGCTGACGATAGGACTGGGCGTGCTTGGAGAGGTCATCATAGATAATCAAGGCATGTTTGCCGCCATACATAAACTCTTCGCCCATCGCGCAGCCGGTATACGGGGCGATATATTGCATGGAGGCGGCCTCGTTGGCTGTCGCCGAGACGACCGTCGTATAGTCCATCGCCCCATATTTTTCCAGCGTCTTGACCAACGCGGCGACATTCGACGATTTCTGCCCCACCGCCACATAGATACAGAAAAGGTCTCCCCCCTTCTGATTGATAATGGTGTCAACGGCAATGGCTGTTTTGCCAATCTGCCGATCGCCGATAATCAGCTCCCGCTGGCCCCGGCCAATCGGGATCATGCCGTCAATCGCCCGGATGCCGGTCTGCACCGGCTCTTTCACCGGCTGACGCTGAACCACACTCGGCGCCCCGCCTTCCAGCGGGCGGTACCGGTCGGTTACAATCGGGCCTTTTCCGTCTATGGGACGTCCGAGTGCGTCCACCACCCGTCCAATCAGCGCGGGCCCCACCGGCACCTGCGCGATCTTTCCGGTGCGATGAACAATATCCCCCTCTTTAACGCGATTGGTCTCACCAAACAGGATGACCCCGACATTGTCTTCCTCAAGATTGAGGACCATCCCCATCACCTCGTTCGGGAAAGAAACCATCTCCCCCGCCATGACACTTTCGAGGCCATAGACCCGGGCAATTCCATCTCCAACATTAAGCACGGTTCCAACACTTTCCATTTCCAGGTCGCTTCCAAATTTAGAAAGCTCCGACTTGATGACTGATACAATCTCTTCTGGTTTTAAGGCCATGACCTTTTCTCCTGAACCTGCCGATCAAACCGTTTTTAGAGGTACCCTTTAGAACCCTATTAGAACCCTATGCCGCAGCCATCGTAAGCGGCGCCTTCTTGATCCGCTCTTCCAATGCGGCCAACTGCCGCTTAATGCTGACATCCAAAAGGAGGGTCTCCGTCGAAAAAACAAACCCGCCTAAAAGGGTGGGCTCTTCTCCCCAGGTTAACTCGAGCTGACGCGAAAGGAGTTTTTCGATGCGACACTGAATCCTGGCACGCGTCGCGTCATCGGATCGGCGGGCCAGCGTTACACGCCCCGCCAACACGCCCCGCTTCTGACGATAAAGGCCTGGATAGACCTGAAAAATTTCGGGAAGGTAGCGCACCCGCCCCTTGGCAATCAACCGCTTTAGAAAACGGGCCAGCAGACTGCCACCCTCTGCCATGCTGTCAATGAGGGCCTCTTTCTTCTCCATCACAACCCGCGGATGGTCAAGAAACCGGCTGATGACACCCAGCTCTTCCCGCTTGTAACGCCCCATCTCCTCGGCCAGGCCCCCCGCCTGATCCCCCGCCGCTTCAAGAAGGGCTTGGGCATATCGTTCAGCAACCAGGAGACTTCTCATTTGAAACCCTTCACTTCATCAAGGCGCTCAAGGATATAGGCGCGGTCTCGTTCGGGATTCATCTCGTGCCCCACCACCCGCGCGGCGGCAGAAATCGCCAGCGTCACAATCTCCTCTTTGAACAGGACCCGGGCCGCAGCCACCTCCCGATTGATCTCCCCCTTCGCCTTCTCCAGAATCCTGCCGGCCTCCTGTCTTGCCTCCTCGGCAATCTCCCGGGCCCGATGCTCGCCCTGGACAACGGCCTCCTGGATTTTTAACCTGGCCTGATTTTCGATATCGGCCATCTTTGCCGAATAGTCCGCCTTCAACCGGGCCATCTCCTCTTTCTCCCGCTCAATCCCCTGAAACTGGGAAGCAATCCCCAGTCGCCGCTCGTCCAGAAGGGAAAGAATCTGTCCCCAGGCATATTTACGCAATAGCCAGAGCAGGAGCAGAAAGCCCGCGATCTGGGTCAATATCTGTTGAAAGTCAAGGCTCATTGGCAGAACTCCTGTATCGCCCCTACCCGTGTGGGCGACTCTGAAACTTCCCTTGATCGAACGGGGAGGAGGGGCCCCCCTCGGCAGACGTTAAACCACCCGTCCCTGAAAGATGAAGACAGTCAAAAGGGCATAGATGGTCAACGCCTCGATAAAGGCCGCACCAATGACCATGGCCAACTGAATTTTAGGGGCCGCTTCGGGCTGACGACCCATCGCCTCCATGGCGGCTGCCACCGCTTTTCCAAGACCAAAGGCCGAACCAATCGCGGCCAGGGCTACGGCAAAGGGAAGTGAAAACGCTAATGCAATTGCAGATGTCATGCTATCCTCCTTCTTTTTTCATGATGATTTTTAGCAGGCGGTCTCCCGGATGGGCTTTTCAACAACCTGTTCAGTGATGCCCTTCCCCTTCATGAGGAAGCATTAAAAAAATATAGATGGTCGATAGCAATGAAAAGACCAACGCCTGAATCACACTGGTTAAAATGGCCAAAAGATAAAACGGCATCTGAAGTGGAATACCGACGGGGCTATTCATGAACGAGAGCGCGGCAATCCCAAGAAGGAGCATCTGGCCGATCAAGACATCTTCGCCAAAGATATTACCAAAAAGCCGGATCGATAAACTCATCGGCTTGGTCAGCTCCCCCATGACGTGCAGAACAAGATTAAAGGGAACGGAGACCAGCGCGATGAGATAGCCGATCACCCCCGTCGGTCTGGGGCTTCCCGACAAGTGGTCCAGGTAGCCGATGATGCCGAGCTGGGTGATTCCCGTGTACTGGACATAGAGAAAGACGGTCAGTGCCAGCGCCACCGTTGTGTTGACGCTTGAGGTGGGGGCCTTCATTCCGGGAACAATCCCGATGAGGTTCATGGCGAGGATATAGAGAAAGAGGGTGCCGATAAAAGGGGTATATCGCCGTCCCACCGGCCCCATCACCCCTGTGACAAAATTATCCAAAGACTCCACCAGAAATTCGACAAAATTTTGAAGGGCCCCTGGGATCTTCTCCGACCGACGCGCCGCGCTTCGGGCCACCCCGGCCAAAAGCAGAACCACCATGGCAGAGAAAATCGGGTTTTCAAAGCGATGAAGGAATTCGGCAAACGGCGAGCCGTGGAGGGCGTGGCTCAAGATCGTGATGACGTTGGGGGCTTCGAGGGAGGCCCCCGCGCCTGACGGCTCACCCGCCGCGTATGCGACTGTAGCCATCATCCCACCTTCCGGCTAAGGACGGGAAGATCGGCACGACCCGTCATCTGCCCGCCCAGTAATTTCAGGAGAAGCACGCAAAGTGGAATGGTATACCCCACGGCAAAAGAGCCCACGGAAAGGGGGACAATCACCAAGACTGCCACCACCAGCCCGTAAAAGAAAAACGCCTTCAGGAAAAGAAGCCGCAGGAGGCCTTTTCGATCCCCTCCCAATAAACCGCCCAGTAACCGATGAAGCCAGCTCAAATTCAGCAGACTTAAAAGCAGGCCCGCGCCAACGCCCCAAATCTGACCTGTGGAATAATTCGGAGAGAGAAACACCAAAAAAACGGCCAGGACAAGCAGTGCGGTCTCGACGGTTCGGTCAATCAACCTATGCCCCCTTGCCTCGTCTAACTGACTCGTTTAATTAAGAGGATCGTCTGACGCACCCCGGAAAATCCCCCCACAACGGTCATGATCCCCATCAACCAGGGGGAGGTGAAAAAGAACCGATCTAAAAAATCGCCAATGAAGTAGCCAATCACCGGTCCCGCAAGGAGAACCATCGGAATGCTCGTCAGCAGGGCCGCCTGGCGGAACCCCTCGTATTTTGGATCCGCCATGACACAACACCCACCGCTCCTGTAGCGGAAAAACCGGCGACAATATAATCTGCCTGCGAACCCATGTCAAGGGGAATAGCGAGGGGTAATGCCGTCATTCCCGCGAAGGTGGGAATCCAGAAGTTCTTGAATTTACAAGCCCTATCTGCCCGATAAAAACTTCGGGAATGACATTTTTCTATATTGTTTCTATTTGTGCAAGAGACGCCTAAGTGTCGTATTTTTTTGGCAACGATGCTAATCTATCAGCGAGAGCGGCGCGACGGTGACGCAGGGTGATTTGCCGAGGGGGATGGCGGATAAAACAGGGTTGAGCGAACTGTTCCAGAATCTAATCAGCAATGCCATTAAATTCCGAGGCGAGGCGCCACGTTTAATTTTACCTTGCCTGCCGTAGTAGAGGGCAGTCATCAGCCTGCGACGTCTTGAGTGCTCGGCCAGGCGACCTCTGCACCCTTTCCACTTATGATGCAAGGGGAGAGGGAATCAATCAGAAACGATTGGAGTTAATGGGAAGGTGAACCTCTACGCAATTCCACCTTTAGTCAGTGCCGTTTTATTTGGCTGGGCCGGCCTGTTTGTCTATTCCAAAGACCCAAAGAGTAAGACGAACAGGCTTTTTTTATGGATATGCCTGACAACCGTCTTCTGGCAAGGGACCTGGTTTGTCCTCTTCCAGTTTCCGCACCCAAAGCTTGTCCTGCCTTTAATAAAAATAGGATACACCAGTATTATCTTTATCCCCGTTGCCTTATACCATTTTAGTATTACCTTCCTCAATGCCGAAAAAGACAAACGATTTCTGGCTCCAGCCTACCTCTCCGGCCTGTTTTTTTTGATCACACTGCACACCACCGACCTTTATATCAGCGGTTACTATCAATATTTCTTTGGGTTTTATCCAAAGGCCGGGCTTGTATTACATCCTGTCTATCTCATCTGGCTTACCGGATTGATCTGTCGGGCCATTTTCCTGCTTTTTCTTTCGACGCGAGAGACGTCTCTCTCTGTCGGAAAACACAGACAGCGAAAGTTACTGCTGATTGCATTTTGTATATACACGATGGCCGCCATTGATTTTCTCTGTAATTATGGTGTGGAATTCTACCCTTTCGGATATGTTTTTATTCTGATTGCATTGGGAATTATTGGGTATACCATCGTTGCCTATCGCCTCATGGATATTCAGACGGTCATTCACAAGACGGCGATGTGGCTGGTTCTGTCTTCCCTGATTATCTTGCCGGTCGGCGGGCTGTATCTTCTCGCAAAAGGGTGGCTGGAGCGGCTTTCTCCCATTCAAAGCGGGTTTTGGGTCGGCGTGGCGATGCTTCTTTTCATCCCCTATATTCAATTCATCCAACCTCGGATTGACCACCTTTTTCAACGCC
>CAYRGU010000052.1:0-7616 GCA_964423845.1 uncultured Nitrospirota bacterium | reverse complement strand
GGGGGGACAGACAAACAGAAAAAGTGTGATAAAAAATGCCTGTCGCACAAATCCTGTTTTCAATGTTCGAATCGTCATTACTTCACAATCCAGAAGGGGTTGAATTTAGGGCACCTTTAAAGGTTCCCTTGAGTTTCAAGTGGGTAAATCCCCTCCTTATCAATGAGGGGTAGGGAGGTTATTTTGATCTGTTCTATTATGAATCCCTCGGCGATACACCCCTCCTAACCTCCCCTATCCAAGGGGAGGATTAAAAATGCGATACCCACTCAAAACTTATAAGAAGAACCAACTAATAACATGGATGCCTGATAGAAGCCTGTTGGAATGATATCTTTTAATTTGTGCAACCGTCTGAAAACCGTCAGAAAAAGATCAAATCGCACTCGAAGGCGCCGTAATTGACAAGGTTTCACATTTACAATAGAATCCAAAAAGTTTCAAGTTTTTTAATGAGTTGAGGGCATTATGCACGAGTTCTCCCGCATCAATCGGCTTCCACCGTACGTCTTTAACATTGTGACCACCATGAAGATGGCGGCGCGTCACCGGGGGGAGGATATTATTGACTTTGGGATGGGAAATCCAGATCAGCCGACCCCCGCCCACATTGTGGACAAGGCCATTGACGCCTTAAAGAATCCTCGCAATCATCGCTATTCGGCCTCGAAAGGGATTACCCGTCTGCGGCTCGCCATGACCGATTGGTACAAGAGAAACTACGCGGTGGAACTGGATCCGGAGACGGAGGCGATCGTCACGATCGGGTCCAAAGAGGGGATCGCCCATTTGGCGCTCGCCATCATCAGTCCGGGAGATGTCGTCATCGCACCCAGCCCCACCTACCCGATTCATCCCTACAGTGTCATTATCGCCGGGGGCCAGATCCGCTCCATTCCCCTCCTCCCCGGCCGTGACTTTTTTGAAGATTTACAGGCCGCCACACGGGAGGCCTGGCCCAAACCCAAACTGCTGATTATCAATTTCCCGCACAACCCAACGACGCGGGTCGTGGACCTCGGTTTCTTCAAGCGAATCGTTGATTTCGCCCGGGAGAACAACCTGATTGTCGTTCATGATCTTGCGTATGCCGATCTTGTTTTCGATGGCTATAAAGCCCCGAGTTTCCTGGAGGTGCCCGGCGCCAAAGAGGTGGGTGTTGAGTTTTTTACCCTCTCTAAAAGTTACAACATGCCGGGGTGGCGGGTTGGATTTTGTGTCGGCAACCGGGAGGTCATCGGGGCCTTGACCCGACTTAAAAGTTATCTGGATTATGGGATCTTTCAGCCGGTTCAAATTGCCGCGATTGTCGCGCTGAACGGGCCGCAAGATTGCGTCAGCGAGATTGTGAAGACCTATCATCAGCGCCGGGATGTGCTGGTAGACGGGCTCAACCGGGTGGGCTGGGCCATCGAGAAGCCGAAGGCCACGATGTTTGTCTGGGCACAAATTCCCGAGGCCTTTCGTAAAATGGGATCGCTTGAGTTTTCGAAGTATCTTCTCACCGAGGCGAAGGTGGCGGTCTCCCCCGGGATTGGCTTTGGCGAATATGGCGATGACTATGTCCGCTTTGCCCTGGTTGAAAATGATCACCGGACCCGTCAGGCGATTCAGGGGATCAAAAAGGCCTTAAAAAAAGGGGGCGAATGAAGATTCGCGTTGGGATCATCGGATTCGGCACCGTCGGATCTGGCACCGTCAGAATCCTGCGGGAGCAGCGGGCCCTCATCACGCGCCGACTGAACTGTTCTATTGAAATTGCGAAAATTGCCGATTTAAACATTACGCGAGACCGGGGAGGGCTTTCTATTCCCAAATCAACGCTGACCACCGATGCGATGAAGATCCTTCACGATCCGCATATCGACATCGTGGTGGAACTGATTGGAGGATACGATCCCGCCAAGCGGTTTATCCTCGAGGCAATCGCGCGGGGCCGGCATGTCGTCACCGCCAACAAGGCGCTGCTCGCCGAGTCCGGCGAGGAGATCTTCCGTGCCGCAAAGGCCGCAAAGGTACAGGTTGGATTTGAAGGAAGCGTTGGCGGGGGCATCCCCATTATCCGTGCCATTCGTGAAGGTTTTGCCGGGGAGAGAATCACCCGGATCTACGGGATTGTGAATGGAACCTGCAATTATATTCTAAGCCGGATGACCGAGGATGCAAAGTCGTTTGACGACGTCCTCTCCGAGGCAAAGTCGCTGGGCTACGCGGAGGCCAACCCGGATCTCGATCTTGAGGGAACCGACTCTGCCCACAAGCTCACCATCCTGTCTCATCTCGCATTTGGCACCTCCGTCGCCTTCAAAGAGGTTTATACCGAAGGGATCCGCGCCGTCACCCCGGAGGATATTGCCTTCGCCAAAGAATTTGGCTATCAGATCAAGCTGCTTGCCATTGCGAAGGGACGGGAGGACACGTTGGAGGTGCGCGTTCACCCGACGATGATTCCAGAGGAGCACCTCCTCTCCAAAGTGTCTGGCGTCTACAATGCCATCGCCGTCTCCGGCGTTTCGGTGGGAGAGGCCCTGTTCTACGGCCGGGGAGCGGGAGGCGCGCCGACCGGCTGTGCCGTCGTCAGCGACATCATGGCCATTGCGCGTCAGATCACCCAGGGGGAAAAGGCGCCGCCCCCTTTCCCGGAGATGGATCAACGGCTTCGTCTCCAGAAAATCGATGACATTGAAACCCGCTACTATCTTCGTTTTACCGTGGAGGATCGCCCCGGCGTCCTCTCCAAGATTTCAGGCATTCTGGGGCAATATCAAATCAGCATCTCGTCCGTCATTCAGCAGGGAAGAAAAGCCAAAGGCTCTGTGCCACTCGTCATGATGACCCATCGCGCCAGGGAGAAGGACCTGCAAGAGGCCCTCCTCAAGATCAACCGGCTGGACTGCGTGGCCAAACCGACGGTTCTGATCCGGGTGGAAGAGACCGCTCCGGAGGAGGCCCCTTAAGGATGTTCTGGCGAGGAATCATTGAGGCCTATCGGGAATTTCTTCCCGTCACGGAGAAGACCCCCATTGTCACGCTCTGTGAAGGGAATACCCCGCTGATTTTCTCCCCACGCCTGGCCGCAGCCATCGGCGCGCCGGTGAATCTTTATTTGAAATACGAAGGGGGAAATCCCACGGGATCGTTTAAGGATCGCGGCATGACGCTGGCAATCTCCAAGGCCAAAGAGGAAGGGGCCACGGCGGTGATCTGCGCCTCCACCGGGAACACCTCCGCGTCAGCCGCAGCCTACAGCGCGCGCGCCGGAATCAAGGCGTATGTCCTGATCCCGGAGGGAAAGATCGCGCTGGGAAAACTGGCGCAGGCGATCATTCATCAGGCAACCGTGATTCAGGTAACGGGCAATTTTGATGAGGCCTTGACGCTGGTGAAAACGGTTGCTGAAAAATATCCGGTCACCCTGGTGAACTCCATTAATCCCTATCGGCTGGAGGGTCAAAAAACGGCGGCCTTCGAGATCTGCGATCAAATGGGTGCCGCGCCCGACTATCATTTTCTTCCCGTGGGGAATGCCGGCAATATCACGGCCTACTGGAAAGGTTATCGGGAATATCACAAAAAAGGAAAAAGCCTCTCCCTGCCCAAGATGGTCGGTTTTCAAGCCGAAGGGGCCGCCCCGATTGTGCTCGGTCATATCGTCGAAAAACCAAAGACGGTTGCCACGGCCATTCGGATTGGCAATCCGGCAAGCTGGAAAGGGGCCCTCGCCGCAGTCACAGAATCCGGCGGGAAAATTGATTCCGTCTCCGACGAGGAGATTACCGAGGCGTATCGGATGATCGCGGGTTCAGAAGGGATCTTCTGTGAACCGGCCTCGGCCGCCTCCGTGGCAGGCGTGATTAAAATGAACCAGGCCGGTTATTTCAGAAATGGGGAGACGGTGGTGGCGACCCTCACCGGACATGGCCTCAAAGATGCGGACTTCTCCATGCGGATCTCCGTCAGCCCTCTCACCGTTCAGGCCAATCTCGATGAGGTCATCAAGATTTTGGGATTTAAATAAATGGCCTTGATCGTCCAGAAATATGGGGGAACGTCGGTCGGAAGCGTTGAAAGAATCAACCTCGTGGCCGATCGGATTCTCAAAACAAAGCGGCAGGGAAATGACCTGGTCGTCGTCGTCTCCGCGATGTCCGGCGAGACGGACCGGCTGATCCGTCTGTCGCAAGAAATCTCCTCCTTCCCCGATCCGCGTGAGTTGGATCGGCTTCTCTCCACGGGGGAGCAGGTCACGATTGCGCTGTTGGTGATGGCATTGCATGAACGGGGCCTGTCGGCCCGATCCTTTACAGGCCGACAGATCGGGCTCTTGACCGATGACGCCCATACCAATGCCCGCATCGAAAAGGTTGCCGCAGAGCACCTCAAGGAGGCCCTCGCCGAGGGGATCATCCCTGTGGTCGCAGGCTTTCAGGGGGTCAATGCGCGATCGGACATCACGACATTGGGACGGGGGGGGTCAGACACCACCGCCGTAGCGGTGGCGGCGACGCTCTCGGCCGATCTGTGTGATATTTATACCGATGTGGATGGCGTCTACACCGCCGATCCCAATATCGTCTCCGCCGCACGGAAGCTCTCCATGATTTCCTATGAGGAGATGTTGGAGCTTGCCAGCCTGGGGGCCAAGGTGCTCAATGCCCGTTCGGTAGAGTTTGCGATGAAGTATCAGGTGGCGCTTCGGGTGCGGTCGAGTTTTAACGACAATGAGGGAACACTGATCACGAAGGAGGGTCCGGAAATGGAGCAGGAAATCGTCTCGGGAGTGGCCTATGATAAAAATCAGGCGAAGGTCACCTTGGTGGGTGTTCCAGACCAGCCCGGAATCGCCTCTCAGATCTTCAGCGCCGTGGCCAAAGAAAACATCCTGGTGGACATGATTATTCAAAACGTGGGACAGGAGGGAATGACCGATATTTCCTTTACCGTCCCGCGCGGGGATGCGCGGCGGGCCAAGGAGGTTTTGTCAAAGGGGGTGGATGCCCTTGGCGTTTCAGAAATCCTCGTGACGGAGAATATCGCCAAGGTTTCTGTCGTGGGCGTCGGGATGCGGTCTCATTCCGGCGTGGCGGCCCAAATGTTTGAGGGCCTGGCCTCCGAGGGGATCAACATCATGATGATCTCCACGTCAGAGATCAAGGTCTCCTGCATCATTGACGCCAAATATACCGAGCTTGCGGTCCGTACGCTGCATGAACGGTTCGGGCTGGAGGCGGTGCGCCTTTCACGTCTCGCGAAACGGCCCAGGAAAACAACCCCAAAAACAAAGAAGGCCCATGCGATTCGTTGAAATCTACGACACCACCCTGCGGGATGGCGCCCAGTCAGAAGATGTTTCCTTCTCCGTCGAGGACAAGCTGCTCATTGCCCGGAAGTTGGACGAACTGGGTGTTCACTACATCGAGGGGGGGTGGCCGGGGGCCAATCGCAAAGATATCCTCTTTTTCCAGGAGATGAAAAAGACGCCGTTAAAATCGGCGCAACTGGTCGCCTTTGGTTCCACCCGAAAACCACGCCATAAGGTTTCTGAAGATCCCAACATCCGGGCGTTGGTAGGGGCCGGCACTAAAATCGTGACCCTCTTTGGGAAGAGCTGGAATCTCCATGTCACCGAGGCGCTCGGTACCACGTTAAAGAAAAATCTTGAGATCATTTCCGACTCCATCGCCTACTTGAAAGACCAGGGTCTTCGGGTCTTCTATGACGCCGAGCATTTCTTTGACGGCTATCTGGCCGATCCTGACTATGCCCTGAAGACCTTAGCGGTGGCAGAGCAGGCTGGGGCCGAACGTCTGATCCTCTGCGACACCAATGGCGGCACCATGCCCTGGCAAATCCGAGAGGTGCTGGCAGTCGTCCTGGCACGCCACACCACGTTGCTTGGCATTCATACCCACAATGACTCCGAAATGGCCGTCGCCAACGCCCTCACCGCCGTAGAGATGGGTGTGATTCAGGTCCAGGGAACCCTTAACGGTTTTGGAGAGCGTTGTGGAAATGCCAACCTCTGCTCGATCCTGCCAAACTTAAAGTTAAAAATGAAGATACAGTGCATTTCAGATGAACAGTTAAAACATTTAATTCATGTTTCACGTTTTGTCAGCGAGATTGCGAATCTTCCCCACAACAAACATCAACCCTATGTGGGAGAGGCCGCCTTCGCCCATAAGGGGGGGATTCATGTCCATGCGGTTCGAAAAAATCCGGACACCTACGAACATATCTCCCCCGCTAAAGTGGGAAACCATCAACGGGTGCTGATCTCCGACTATGGCGGAAAAAGTAATCTCCTGGAAAAGGCCAAAGAATTTAAAATCCCCTTGGACGCGAAGCATCCTCAACTCGCGCCTCTTTTAGAGAGTCTGAAGGAGCTCGAACATCGTGGGTATCAATTCGAAGGGGCGGAAGGCTCTTTCGAACTGATGATGAAAAAGGCGGTGGGAAGGCATAAGCGATTTTTTGACCTGGTCGGCTTTCGCGTCATCGTTGAAAAGCGACAAGACGAGCCGTCGTCTCTGGCCGAGGCAACCATCATGGTCAATGTCAACGGTCAGGTGGAACATACGGCCGCCGTGGGGAGCGGACCGGTGAATGCCCTGGATCACGCCCTCCGAAAGGCGCTGGAGAAGTTCTATCCTGTTCTCTCGGAGGTCAAGCTGATCGACTATAAAGTCCGCGTCTTATCCGGTGGCCGCGGGACTCAATCCCAGGTGAGGGTGTTGATTGAGTCCGGGGATGGTCAATCCACATGGGGCACGGTCGGCGTCTCGGAAAATATTATCGAGGCCAGTTGGCAGGCCCTGGTGGACAGCATTGAATACAAGCTCTTAAAACATTAATTGTTGTCTTGACTCGGAAGCGAGTCCTATTGTAGTTATTGAGACTTTCTGTGGAGAGATTGAATGCGGAAGGCAGATATTGCGGATGTTCTTTTTGATAAGGTCGGTCTTTCAAAGAAAGAGGCCGCTGATTTTTTAGAGTCCGTCTTGAGTCTCATGAAAGAAGTCCTCCAGAAAGGGGAGACGATTAAAATTGCGGGATTTGGTAATTTTGTGGTGCGTCAAAAGCGGGAAAGGAAAGGGAGAAATCCTAAAACGGGAGAGGGAATCGCCATCAGCCCCCGTCGGGTCGTCACCTTCCGTCCAAGCAAACTCTTTAAAAAGTCCGTTAATCCTATTCGCCATTAAAATCGTGTGACTGAGAAGCTGTTTTACAAAATTGGGGAGGTCAGCAAAATCACGGGGCTTGCCCCTTACGTGCTTCGGTTTTGGGAAAGTGAATTCCCACAGCTTCGGCCAAAAAAAAATACGGGGAAGCAACGGGTCTATACCCGGAAAGAGATTGATCTGATTCTCCAGATTAAAAAAATACTCTATCAGGAAGGGCTGACAATTGAAGGGGCGCGCAAGAGACTGGCAAGGGCTTCGCGCCAGCCTAAAGATTTGCCTTGGGATAAGATTCACCAGGTCAAAAAAGAATTAGAGCAAATACTCCAGATCATGTCGGGGCGTAGCGCAGCCCGGTAGCGCACTCGCTTGGGGTGCGAGTGGTCGCTGGTTCAAATCCAGTCGTCCCGACCAAATTAGGCATTAAGCGTTTTC
>CAYRGU010000051.1:0-8059 GCA_964423845.1 uncultured Nitrospirota bacterium | reverse complement strand
ATGGCAGGCAACGGTGATCAACGGCCGTTTAAGATGATAGGCCATGTAGGCGACAAACCGGCTTTTGCCACAGCCGGTCGGCCCCTTCAAAAGGACGGGCCGCTTCGTCTCATCGGCTGCGCGAAAGAGGGCAACCTCCTCACCCACCGGCTGATAATACGGTTCCTTCTTTAAATAAAACGGTTCCATTTGCGACGGCATTTGATCTCTCGGGTTCAGAATGAGGCGGGATTATATCGTTTCTATTCCGGCAAGAGCAACCTTAACAACGACCGTGTTCCGGGTTGAAAAAGGCATGGACCTCTTCAAAAGCGTGGGTCTTCCTCGCCGGCGGGAGGCTTTTCAGGAAAAACTTTCCGTACCATTGTTTCGTCACGCGATGATCCAGGATCACGATCATCCCCCGATCGTTTCGGCTTCGAATCAACCGGCCGAAGCCCTGCCGCAACAGTAAAATCGCGGCGGGAAGCTGATAGGAAAGAAAGGGGTCTTTCCCTTCTTGCGTCAGCGACGCCACCCGGGCCGCAACGAGCGGATCGGAGGGGGAGGCAAACGGGAGCTTATCGATGATAACGCACGAGAGGGCTTCGCCCGGAACATCCACCCCCTGCCAGAAACTGGCTGTTCCAAAGAGCACCGATGAGACCTCCCGGCGAAAGAGATCGAGAAGCGCCTGCTTCGGTTGATCCCCCTGTTTCAGGAGGCGATACGGGAGACAGGGAGAAATATTTCGATGGACCGCCGTCAGCACCTTCCAGCTTGTAAACAGAAGCAAGGCCCGCCCGCCGGTTTCTTGCAGCACCCTCACAATTTCATCCGAAATTGCAGCGATAAAACGATCACTTGAAGGCGGTGGAAGATGGCGGGGAAGATAGAGCAACGTCTGCTTTTCATAATCAAAGGGGGTTGGAAGGGTCATCTCCTCCGCCAGATCAATGCCAAGCCGGTCCTTGATATAATCAAAATCACCGCACGCGACCTTCGGGGTTTGCGAGGGGTGCGACCCCTGCGAGGTCTGCGAGACCTGCGAGGGATGCGATCCCTGCGGGGGGTGCGGCCTCGGCGAGGTGAGCGTGGCCGAGGTAAGAATCATCGGAATCCCACGGCGGAAAAGACGCTCCCCTAAAAGGGTTGAGACGTCAAGCGGCGAGGCATGTAAGAAAACACCCGTTTGGGCGGTTTCCACCCAGTAGAGATAGGTCCCTTCTTCAATCGTAAGAAAAAGCGAAATCTCTTCCTGCAACCGTTCAATCCGCTCTGCAAGGTGAGAGATCCCCTCATGTTGAAGCCTCAACCGGCCCATCGCCTCTCTTAACCGATCTAAAGACAAGATAAGCTGCCCACCGGCTTCCTGCATCTTTGGCGTCATCTGCTCTTTTGTCAGTCGATACCGCGTCTGATCCTGCCTGAACGGTTCGAAGAATGTTCTGGATTTTTCTAAAATGTTTCGGCAAGGCCCGACGCACGACGGATCTTTATGGGAGACAAACTCCCGCAGGGCGTCTCGCGCAAACTCTTCCACCCGATAGCTGCTCATGGAAATTCCAAAATACTGCTCCGCGACCTCCTCCAAAAGGTGCGCCTCATCAAAGATCACGGCATCATAATGAGGAAGAACTGCCCCATAAGAACCCTCTTTCAGGGCAAGGTCGGCGAAGAAGAGGTGATGGTTCACAATGACAATGTCGACTGCTGCGGCAGAGAGCTTCGCCCGTGTGATAAAACAGCGTTCATACTCTGGACACTTTCCGCCCAGACAGGCCTCTCCCTTCACGGAGACCTCCTGCCAGACCTGGGCCTCCTCCGAAAGAGAGACGACCTCCGCGCGATCTCCCGTCGCCGTGGTCTGTGCCCATGATTTGAGTGTTTCGGCGTCGGGGTCCATGTCGAGAAAGGCCGACTGCTCCCGCCACGGATCAAAGCGATAGCGGCAGAGATAATTTGATTTTCCCTTCAGGACGCTGGCGGTGAACGAGGAGGGCATGAGTGAAGCCAGGAGGGGGAGGTCTTTTTGATAAAGCTGATCCTGAAGTGTCTTGGTGCCCGTTGAAATCAGCACCTTTTTGCCGCTTAAAATTGCGGGAATCAGATAGGCCCAGGTCTTGCCGGTGCCGGTGGGCGCCTCCACCAGCAACGTCTCGTTGGCTTCCAACGCCGAGGCAACGGCCTCGGCCATGGCGACTTGAGACTCGCGATATTCGTAGCCCTGGACCGCCGCAGAAAAAACACCTCCCGGCAGGAACATCTCTTTAGAGGTGCTGCCCCTGCGAGGGGTGCTGCCCCTGCTGTGACCCCTGCGCGAGGTGCGGTCCAATGCGCTCACAGAATAATTATCCCTCCGGGGTAATCAGGTATCCCAACTTCTCGCTTGCGGAGAGGGGGGTCGCCGATTGCTGCGCCGTTGCGCGATCGGGATAATGACCGATGCGGACACGATACCAGGTTCCTTTTTGAGGCACCTCGCCAGCCACCACATAGGCGTCGTATCCCTTCTCTTTAAGCCTTCGGGCGAAATTTTCCGCATCTTGCGCCGCAGGGAAAGAGGCCACCTGAATGGTATACGTCCCACGAGAGAGCGGTTTTTTTGTGGGTTTTAGTCCAGGGGGTGGTTTTGTCTGACTCTGTTTAATTTGAGGTTTTTCCCCCGGCTTGACCGCTATTTTTAATTTTGAATCCGCCTTCTTTTTTGGCGTTAGCGCCACATGGCGCTTCCCTTTGAGCGTGCTAAAGAAGGTGAGTTCTTCGGTAGAAATCGTGGTAATGGGGTGCTCAAACTGAATCGGCGGGGGATCGGTAATTTTAAAGGGATCTCGGGATTTCTCCTGACGTGGTTCGTTGGATTCCCTCGCTTTGGGACGGCCTGCCGGGCCCTGTTCTGTCGCGTCAGGAGCGGGGATTTCTTCCTCCTTCCAGCCCAGCCACAGGAGAAAAATAAAAAGACCGGCTGCGAACGCGCCGATCCCCAGGAGGATGGGCAGGGGAGGCATGTTACTGGGCGTTATCCCCCAGCCCTTTTTTAAATCTTTACCTGTTTTTAAAGGGGTTGATTTTACGGGTCCTGTTTTTTTCATTCCAGCAAGCTCTTCCTGGCCGTATTAAAGGGCACCCCTAAAGAATCAGCATCGCGTCGCCAAAACTTAGAAATCGATATTTCTGCTGGATGGCTTCTCGATAGAGAGATTGAATCGCCTGGAATCCGGCAAAGGCCGACACCAGGACCAGGAGCGTGGACTTTGGATAATGAAAGTTCGTAATCAGGGCATCAATGGTTTTAAAGCGATACCCGGGCGTAATAAATAAATCAGTCTTCCCCTCACGGGCCACCACGGTGCCATCCGGATTTGACGCGCTCTCCAACGCACGGGTGACGGTGGTTCCAACCGCGAACACCCGCCCCCCCCGCGCTCTCACCCGATTGATCTTTGCGGCCGTCGCATCAGAGAGGCAAAGCCATTCCTGGTGCATCGGGTGATGGGAAATTTGTTCCGTCCGAATCGGCTGGAACGTGTCCAGACCAATATGGAGTGTCAGGGTAGCCGTTTCGATCCCTTTCCCCCGCAGGGTTTGAAGCAACGTTTCGGTGAAATGAAGCCCTGCTGTGGGCGCGGCCGCTGAACCTGCCTCCGTGGCATAGACCGTTTGATACCGGGCCCGATCTGCGGCGTCTTCACCCCTCCTGCCCCGTTTTTTTAAGATGTACGGAGGCAGGGGAACCTCTCCATGGCGATTTAAAAACGTCTCCAGATCGAGGCCTATGGGGAGGTCCACTTCAACGGTCCTCTCTTCTTCGGAGGCCCCTGAAATAAGCCGCCCTTTCACCGTGCTGTCGAAGATCAGATCGCACGGAGATCGCCGTCCCTTCACCAGCACCGACCAGCGCTCTCGGTTGACGCCCTGTTCCACCCCGCGACCGAGGTGGGCCAGTAACAGCATCTCCACGCATTTTCCAGAGAGGTCGAACCCCTTCAGACGAACCGGCAGAACGCGCGTGTTGTTAAAAACCAGGATATCTCTGGGGGTTAAATAGTCAGAAAGCGCCGTAAATTGTTGGTGCTCAATCCGCTTTGTTTGCCGGGAATAGACCAGAAGGCGCGACTGATCCCGAACCGCAACGGGCGCGTCCGCAATAAAAGCGGGATCCAGGGGATAGTCGTAAGCGTCGGTTTTATCGAGGGTCAGATCGCACATTTATTCCACCTTCTCGTAGGGCTGAAGGGCAGTGCCCGGATAATAATAGGCGACAATTTCATCAAACTTCAATCCTTGTTCAGCCATGGTCTTGGCGCCCCACTGGCAAAGGCCAACCCCATGCCCATACCCCATCCCGCCAATTTGAATCTCGGGGCCAAACGACTGAACGGTAAAGTTCGTGCTCGGGAGAATCTTATACCCCACGGCCGCGCGCAGGGACTCCGCCGTCAGGATAAACTCCCCTGACGTGTGGTGAATACGAAGCGTCAAGAGCCGTCCAGCCTGACTCCATTGTCCTGGCGTCAGGTTCACAATCGTCTGAACCGGGTGACCCATTTTCCGGACGGCCTTTTCCAGGTCGGACCGTAAGATCACCCGCTTCCAGTGATAATAGGGGGAGTCCCGGTCAAGCGGGCAACTCACCCCTTTCAAATAGGGTTGCAAGATCCCCCATCTCTCGGCGGCATCCTCCGTGGGCCCCGCCGAGGTGGAATGAAAGAAGGTGGAGGCCAGTTTCCCCTGATAGGTCACGACCTGACCCGCCGTTGCCGTGATGGCCAAAGTGGCTCGGTTATCCGAGGCGCCCTCGCCCTGATAAACCTGCGACAGCACCGTGGCCAAAAGATCAAAATCCTTCCCGCTTCGTTCCCTGCGTTGATAGAGGGCATACGTCCGGGAAATAACCGCTTGAACCTTGAGGGCCTCCAGCTCCCAGTTGGGCGACATTTCGGCGGGAACCACCCCCCGTAAATAATCCTCAACATCCACCTCGTTGACGACCAGCAATCCGTTATTTTTCTTTTTTATTTTCATCCTGCCCGAGTAGGCGTTCTGGTTCAGGATAATCCCCCCTTTCTGGGGGACAATGATCAACTCTCCTTCAAGGGTGTCTAACTGGTTGACCGACACGCCCCGCGAAACGGCGAACTTCGCGGAGGGAAGAGGATTAAAATAAAGCGTTTCCCCGGAGGACTTCTTGATCCACAACCCCTCCGGCGCCGAGAGTTCCACGTCTGTTGCGTGCTGGACCAGGGCGACACGGAGCGTCTCCCCCGCCAGGGCGGGAGAGAGAAAACCTGAAAGGACGGCAATAAGAAGGAGAAGTCGGTTCACCTTCGATAGATCAGCCAGAAAAAAATGGAAAAAATAACGCTGACGAGGAGGCTCGTGGCCAGGGGAAAATAAAACGTAACGTTCTTTCGTTGAATCAGAATATCTCCCGGCAGACGGCCAAGCCAGGGAATCTTTCCCACCCCAAGCAGAACCCCGCCGATTAAGATAAGGACCCAACCGAAGCGGATCAGGATTTGGGCCATGTCAGGCACCCCCTTATTTCCCAAGTTGCATCATCCGGTCAATGGCCCGACGGGCCTGCTTAGCCGTTTGCTCCTCGACGGTAATCGGGAACCGCATCTCCTCCAGAGACCAGAGCACCTTTTCAAGGGTGTTCACTTTCATGTGGGCGCAGTCACACCAGGTGCAGGCCGGAATAAAAGACTTGGTCGGGTTTTCTTTTTCAAGGCGGTGCAAAATGCCAATCTCGGTGGCCACAATCACCTCATCGTGGCCGACGGCCCTCGATTCGGCGCAAATTCCGCTGGTCGAAAGAACCCGATCGGAGAGCGCTGCGACCTCCGCAGTGCATTCCGGATGCGCTAAAACCAGCGCGTTGGGGTGACGGGTCCTGGCCTCGGCAAGATCAGAGGTCATAATCCGAAAGTGGGTTGGACAATACCCGTTGAATAAGATCAACTCCCGTCCTGTTTCCCGCATGACAAAAGCGCCCAAATACTGATCGGGAATAAAGACAATCTCCCGATTCTCCGGAATCGACTGAACCACGCGGACGGCGTTTGAGGACGTGCAACAGATATCCGATTCGGCCTTCACCGCCGCGCTGGAATTCACATAACAGACCACCACTGCCCCGGGGTGCTCCGCCTTGAGCTGTCGAACCGCCTGGGCAGAAATCATCTCGGACATGCCACACCCTGCGGAGAGATCGGGGAGCAACACGGTCTGTTCCGGGCAGAGGATGGCTGCGGTTTCCGCCATGAAGTGGACACCGCAAAAGACAATCACCCGGGCATCGGTCTGGGCGGCCTTATAGGCGAGTTCGAGGGAATCCCCCAGGAAGTCTGCGACATCCTGAATTTCCCCTTCCTGATAGTTATGGGCAATAATAATCGCCCGGCGCTCGGTCTTCAGCCGTTCAATTCGCCGAATGAGCTTTTTCGTGGTGATCGTCGCTGGGGTTTGCATAGGACGGGGGGGAGTCTAACACACGACTGGAAAAGCGATCAAGAAACGGTATCGGGCCAGCCCAACCGCGTGCCAAAGGCAAGCGCTTCACCTGCGCCGTGAGTTGAAAGAGGCGAGTGACCTCGGCGAGTTCGGCGCTGGCGCCATCCACCGAGAGATGAACCGGCGCAACCTGCGTCCGTTGCCGGGCGTACGCACGATCAGATACATTCTCAAATCGATACTAAAGCGATTCGTTTTTACTCACTGCGCCGTAGAGATCCGCAGCAACAACCTTTGCTTCAAGAGCTGGTTTATTCTCTACCACCTCGGTATCTGGCAGATTGAAAAATGCTGTAACGGATGTGCTTGCACTTGCCCCTTTAGGACCCCTTTACTAACCGAGTGTGAAATAGAAGGTTGCGCCCTGCTCCGGGGCGCTCTCGGCCCATATTCGCCCGCCATGACGATGAATAATCCGTTCCGCGATGGTCAATCCAATACCTGTGCCCTCAAATTCACTTTCCGCATGGAGCCGCTGGAAGGGGGCAAACAGTTTTTCCGCGTATGCCATATCAAACCCCGCGCCGTTATCGCGCACGTAGAAGACCTTCTCGTCATGCGCTGTGGCCATTGAGTCAACCTCAATTATAGCCTGCGGGCGCTTGCCCGTGTACTTATAGGCGTTCCCCAGGAGATTCTCCAAGGCGATCCGCAAGAGCTTCGGATCCCCCTGTGCCACCCTAAACTCCACCTGCCGCTGTGGTGCTGTATTCTTAAGGTTGTTTGCCACCGAGTGGGCAATTTGTGAAAGGTTCACAGAGGCGTATTGGATTTCAGCGCGTACCACACGCGAAAGTTCCAGCAGGTCATCAATCAGTTGGGACATTCGAGTTGTGGACTGCTCAATTTGGGCGAGATACGAAAGCCCCACCGGCGACAACGCCTCCGCACACTCCTGTGTTAGGAGACCGTTAAAACCTGCAATGCCGCGAAGCGGGGCGCGAAGATCATGGGCGACCGAATAGCTAAAGGTTGCAAGATCACGATTCTCACGATTGGCGGCCACAAGCTGAAGGGCTTGATCACGCAGTTGCTCGTTGACACGTTTCAACTGATCTGTCTTTTGCGCAAGATCAATAAAGACCTTCACCTTCGACAAAAGCACCACTGGCACCACTGGCTTGATGAGGTAGTCCACCGCCCCAACGGAATAACCCTTGAAAGCATAGGTATCGCTCTTCATGACTCCGGTCAGGAAGATAATCGGGGTTGTTTGGGATCGTTCGCGCTCACGAATAAGGGAGGCGGTTTCAAAGCCATCCATATTCGGCATATGCACATCAAGAATGATCACGGCAAAGTCGGCAGAGAGGATCTGCCGCAACGCCTCCTGCCCAGAGTTTGCCTTGATCACGTTTTGATTAAGGCTCCCTAGCAGGTCTTCAAGGGCGATCAGTGCTGTAGAATCGTCATCCACAATGAGGATGTTTAATTTGTTGGCATCTGCCATGGTGTTACCTTCAACGACATGGTTTGGGCGCCCCTACAATAACATAATCCCCACCCCACCGAAACGACACCCGTAGGGGCAACCCTTGTGGTTGCCCTGTTTGGCGGATGAGGG
>CAYRGU010000050.1:0-4359 GCA_964423845.1 uncultured Nitrospirota bacterium | reverse complement strand
CTACGGAGGGCGTGGGATCGTCAGAGTAGCCTGTTGAAAACCGTTGAACATCGCTCCTGCTTCGTTTACTATCCCCGCTATGAATGATCGGGAACGTGCACATCGTCGTATTCACCTCTTAAAAAAACTTCGCGATTCTTTCGTCTATAGCAGTGAGCCGATTTTTACGCTCGCCTCCGGACGGAAAAGCCACTTCTATATCGATTGCAAAAAGGTGACCCTCGATCCGGAAGGGGCCACCTGGGTCGGCGAGCTCATCCTGGATCTGATCTCCGACCTCAACGTGGACGCCATTGGCGGGATGACACTCGGGGCCGATCCGATTGCCACCGCCGTATCGGTTTTAAGCTATGGAGAAGAATCTCCGATTTCGGCCTTTGTCATCCGAAAGGAGAAAAAGGCCTATGGACGGGGTGGTTTTATAGAGGGAACCCTCAACCGGGAGATGAAGGTGGTCGTGGTCGATGACGTGCTCACCTCCGGTCGGGCCACCGCACGCGCCGTCCAGATTATCCAGGAGGTCGGCTGCGAGGTACTCCGGGTCATTGCCCTGGTGGATCGAAAAGAGGGCGGAAGAGACCACCTGGAACAATTGGGCCTCATCGTCGAAAGCCTCTTCACCGTAGAAGACCTTCTCAAATCATAACCCCCCTGATCTCCGGTCGAGTCTCCTCCTTTTTCCTGTTTTGGGTCGTCGCGTAAATCTCTTAAAATTATTGCGAAGTCATAGGGCTTATGATAGTTTAGCCGCCCCGGAGAAATGGGATGGAAGAGCGTTATCAACCGAAAAAAATAGAACCGATCTGGCAGGCCTACTGGCAGGACCATCAGACCTTCAAAGTCCCTGAAAATTCGACCCGTCCAAAATTTTACTGTCTGGAAATGTTTCCCTACCCTTCTGGGAAAATTCACATGGGGCATGTCCGCGTCTACACCATCGGCGATGTCATCGCCCGCTTTAAGACCATGCGGGGATATCGGGTCCTTCATCCGATGGGCTGGGACGCCTTCGGCATGCCTGCGGAAAATGCCGCCATTCAAAAGGGCGTCCATCCCGCCCAATGGACCTCCAACAACATCGCCTCGATGCAAACCCAGCTCAAAAAGATGGGACTCTCGTACGACTGGAGTCGTGAGGTCACCACCTGTCATCCCGACTATTACCGCTGGAATCAGTGGTTTTTCCTGAAGATGTATGAAAAGGGCCTCGCCTACCGGAAGGAGGCCTCCGTCAACTGGTGTCCCGAATGCACAACCGTGCTTGCCAATGAGCAGGTGATTGATGAGAAATGCTGGCGCTGCGACCATCACGTCATACAGAAAAACCTCAATCAGTGGTTCTTCCGGATCACAGCCTACGCCGAGGAGCTGCTGGCGGATTGCGAGAAGCTGACCGGCTGGCCCCCGCGCGTTTTAACCATGCAGAAAAACTGGATTGGCAAGAGCCACGGGGTTGAAATTCAATTCCCCATAGGCGGTCGTCCCGAAAAAATCACGGTTTTCACCACACGGCCGGACACCCTTTTCGGCGTCACGTTTTTAAGTCTGGCCCCGGAGCATCCGCTGCTTCCCTGTCTCATTGCAGGCCTCCCTGAAGAGCAGTCCGTCCGTGCCTTCATCGAAGAGGTTAAAAAACAGGACAAAACCGTTCGGACCGCGCTCAATCAGGAAAAACAAGGCCGTTTCACCGGCGCATACGTCCTCCATCCGATCACCGGGGAACCGCTGCCGGTCTGGGTGGCCAACTTTGTCCTCATGGAATACGGTACGGGGGCGGTCATGGCCGTTCCCGCACATGATCAACGGGACTTTGAATTTGCCAACACCTATGCCTTGCCGTGCCGCCTCGTCATTCAAAACCGATCCGGCTCCCTGATCGAGCCGCTCTCTGCCGCCTATGTCAGCGAGGAAGGGGGCCTTGTCAATTCCGGCCCGTTCAGCAGCCTTTCGCCCAAGGCCGCGCAGGAGGCAATCATCAAACAGCTTGTGTCCGACCGGTTGGGCACCGAAAAGGTTCATTATCGGCTGCGCGACTGGGGCATCTCCCGACAACGTTACTGGGGGACCCCCATTCCGATCCTCTACTGCCGACAATGCGGAACGGTACCCGTCCCGGAGGCTGATCTGCCGGTCACCCTTCCGGAAGATGTCCCCTTTTCAGGCCAGGGAGGCTCTCCCCTCTTAACAGCCGCGCATTTCCTCGATACCCGCTGTCCCCGGTGCCACGGCCCCGGAAGGAGAGAAACCGATACCATGGATACCTTTGTCGACTCCTCCTGGTATTTTCTCCGCTACACCGCGCCCCATGAAACGGCAGCCCCCCTCCATCCCGCCGCCCTGGCCACCTGGATGCCGGTGGATCAATACGTTGGCGGGATTGAGCATGCCGTTCTACACCTTCTTTACGCCCGTTTCTTCACCAAGGTCGTTCGTGACCTCGGGTTGACGCCACTTTCTGAACCGTTTACCCATCTGCTCACACAGGGGATGGTGATTAAAGACGGGGCCAAAATGTCCAAATCAAAGGGGAATATTGTTGATCCGGAGTATCTGATCGAGGCCCATGGCGCCGATACCGCCAGACTCTTTTCGCTCTTTGCCGCGCCCCCGGAAAAAGACCTCGAATGGAGCGATGACGGCGTACAGGGCGCGCACCGTTTTTTGACCCGGGTTTATAAAATGGTCCAGGCCCATATTAAAACAAGGCCCCCCGCCTCTGGCCTTTCAGAGACGCGCTCCCCGCGTGCCGATACCGTGCGACGGGCCACCCATCGGGCCATCAAAAAGGTCACGGAAGAAATGGAGCAGGGGTTTCAGTTCAACACCGCCATCGCCGCCCTCATGGAATTTTACAATGAGCTGTCTTCTGATCTGGCTCAAGGCCCCCCCGACTCCTCTGAACAGGACCATTACGCCCCGGCCCTGGATGAGGCGATCCACCATCTGGTGATTTTGCTCTCTCCGTTCACGCCCCACCTTTGCGAAGCGCTTTGGGAGGCTCTGGGACATCCCCCCTCGTTGTCCCAGGTGGCCTGGCCCGCCTATGATGCGACGTTGATTCAGGAGGAGGTGGTCGAGGTGGTGGTACAAATCAACGGGAAACTCCGGAACCGATTTAACGCCCCCGCCGAGTGTGATGAAACCACGCTTCAGGAAATGGCCCTTTCCGACCCCAGGACCGCCGTATGGCTTGAAGGGCGTCCGATTCGCAGGGTGATTGTCATCAGAGGGAAGCTGGTGAATATCGTCGTATGAAGCGCTGGCCCCTTATTCCCCTGATTGCCATCCTCTTCTCCGGGTGTCACGCCCATGCCCCGTTGCAACCGGGACCAGCAAAGCCTCCTGTCGCCATCTCTATTTTTGAGAATGCGACCCAGGAACCGTTGTTAGAGAAAGAGATCACGGCGGCGGTGAAAAGGGGCCTTCTCCTTGAAGGATTTCCACTCACCCACACCCCGGAAGAGGCCAGTTATTGGATCACCGGACAAATCTCACGTTTTGAGAAAATTCCACTTTCCTTGAATTTGATCGGTCAGGCCATCGAATACCGGGTACAGGTGGGTGTTTCAATCCTGCTTCATCAGACCGACAAGACCGCCGACGCAATCCGCCACGAAATCGAAGGGGTCTCGGATTATCGGGTTCAGACCGATCCACTCCTTAATCGCGCCGCCCAGGATCGTGCGATCCGGGAGGCTGGCGGGCAGATTGCCGAGAAGATCCTGATCCTCTTTCAACCGCCCTCCAAAACCGCTCCTTCCCTCACCGAAAAGGGCCGCCCATGAGACCCCACCGTTGACCTACCTCGAAGCGGTTAAGGCGCTCAAAAAAGGCCCCTACGCCCCCCTTTACACGATCTGGGGAGAAGAGCCTTATTTTATTGAACAGCTGCTTAAGATCTTCGAGGCCAAGATAGATCCCACGATCCGGGATTTTAATTACGACCGTTTCGATGGACAGGAGACCACCGCCAACCAGTTGGTCTCCGTTGCCCAGATGCTGCCGGTGATGAGTGAAAATCGTCTGATCATCGTTCGGAACACCCATTTGATCAAAGATCCGCCGGAGGCGTTTCTCCCCTATCTGGACCGACCGCTTGAGAGCACGATGCTGGTTTTTGTCATTCCTAAAGCGGACACCAAGAAGAAACTGCCCGCCTTCCTGAAAGAGAAGGGCGTGGCCATTGAGTGTCGTCCCCTGTACGAGAATCAGGCCAGGGGCTGGATCCTGCGGGAGGCAAAAGAGCGGGGGCTTCACTTTACGGAGGAGGCAATTACTTTTTTATGCGAACATCTCGGGACGAACCTTTATCTGATCCAACAGGAGCTGGATAAGATAGCCCTTCGCATTATCCCCCCC
>CAYRGU010000049.1:0-10665 GCA_964423845.1 uncultured Nitrospirota bacterium | reverse complement strand
CTTGAAGTGGCCCGCTCCGATGAGCTTTCCAAATGTCCAGCCAACATGGGAGAGCCTCAAATCTTCCCGGCTTCGTCCGAATCCTGACCCCACGCGTATCCCCTCCAGATCGCCCCGTTTAAACGCCTCCACCTCCTCCGGGGAGGGAGCGGCAATCGCCTTGGCAAACCGACTGAAAGGGTCCAGGGGGGTGGTTGCGTCATCGCCACCCACTTGTTCATATCCAATCATGATGCGGACCGCATCATCGGCACTTTTGGTTCCTGAAAGCAGCCACTGAACAAACGGGTTCAGAATAAAAGCCGGGTCGTATCCCAAACGAACTGCGGTTAAAAAATGTCCCACTTGATTTGAACCATCTCTAAACTTTTTATTAAAACCGCGATCCTTAAAAAAGATCCTCTTATGAAAAGGGACCCCCAATTTCAAATCGTTGGGATGGCCGAGACCGATCTCTGGCGGGACCTGAATGGGCACGGGGAGATCCATTCCTCCCATCTGCACGGTCGCCGTCACGATCGGCCTTTCATTGACGAACGAAACCGACAGCGGAATCTGGCCCGTCGCGAGCAGAATCGCCTCAATGCGACCCGGAATCGTCCCGTCATCCACGATCTCCGCATCTTCGAAAAGCCGTATCAGCGCCTCCGCATCCGAGGGGGACTGACGGGCAATTTCCTGGATACGCAACCGGTTTCCGGGGAGCGCGGCAGCAGGATTGATCGGCTCGGCGTCCACAGGCCCCCAAGCCAACAGACTGAACAAAAAGGCCCCAGAGATCAGGCACGAACGAGCGGGTAATCGGAGCGGACTCCGTCGTACGTGAAGATTGCGGGTGAAGTGAGAACGGAGTAGATGAACCTTTTTGCCCAGACTGCTATTCATATCCCTCCGCTTCGGAGGGAAACTTCCCAGACTCGACATCTGATTTAAAACAGCGCAAGGCCGCAGAGGTCACCGCCGACAAGTCGGCATAACGACGAACGAACCGAGGTTGAACGCCGGAATAAAGTCCCAGCAGGTCATGGAGGACCAAGACCTGGCCGTCGCAAGCGGGGCCAGCGCCAATCCCAATCGTCGGGATTTTTACCGACCGGGTTATCTTCCTGGCAAGAGAGATCGGGATCCCTTCCAGGACAAGGCAGAAGGCCCCCGCCGACTCAATCCGTTTCGCATCCGCCAACAACCGCTTTGCCTGCTGAACACCGCGCCCCTGAACCGTATAGCCCCCCATCCGGTGCACCGATTGGGGGGTGAGGCCAATATGGGCCATCACCGGGATATCGTACCGGGTCAGGGCCTCGATCCGATCGGCCACCGCCGCACCTCCTTCAAACTTCACCGCCGCCGCCCTCCCTTCAGAGAGAAACCGCCCCGCGTTCCGAAGGGTTTCCTCCACACTCACCTGATACGACATAAACGGCATGTCCCCCACCACCATCGCCCGCTTCGCCGCGCGGGAAACGATTTTTGTGTGATAGATCATCTGATCCAGCGTCACCGGCAGGGTGTTCTCTTCCCCCTGAACGACCACCCCGACGGTATCCCCGACAAGGATAATATCGATCCCCGCTTCATCCACCAGATGGGCAAATGGAAAATCATAGGCGGTCACCACGGTAATCTTCTGACCCTTTTGCTTTTTATTCTGAATAAAAGGAACCGTTACTTTTTGCATAAAGAATCCGCTGAATGATGACAAAAACTTAGGATCGGGAGCAGGCCCATTTGGCGGACTGCAGGGTATTGGCAAGGAGCATGGCAATGGTCATGGGGCCCACCCCGCCCGGCACGGGGGTGATGGCGCCCGCCACGGCAGAAACCGGCTCGAAATCAACGTCCCCCACCAGGCTTCCGTCGGGGAGGCGGTTGATCCCGACATCGATGACCACCGCCCCCTCCTTCACCATCTCGCGGGTAATATACCGGGGCTTACCGATGGCCACGACTAAAATATCGGCCTGTCGGCAGATCGCGTCCAGATTTTTGGTCCTGGAATGGCAGAGGGTCACCGTCGCGTTCTGATGCAGTAATAACAGGGCCACAGGTTTTCCAACCAGATTGCTCCGTCCCACCACCACGGCATGACGCTCGGCCATGTCAATGCCTGAAGCCTTCAAAAGCTCAATGATCCCCAGCGGGGTACAGGGGGCAAACCCCTTCTCATTGGCCACCAGCTTGCCCACGTTGCTATAGTGGAAACCGTCGACATCTTTGTGTGGCACAATGGCATCTAAAATTTTTCTTTCCCGAATGCTGTTTGGAAGGGGCAATTGCACCAGAATGCCATGAATTTTAGGGTTATCATTGAGGTGGTCAATGAGGGACAATAAATCCCCTTCGGAGGTCGTCTCCACAAGAAGATGCTCCTCGGAGAAGATCCCCACCTCTTCACAGGCCTTCCTCTTGTTACGAACATAAATCAACGAGGCGGGATTATTCCCAACAACAACCGCCGCAAGCCCCGGGCGGAAATAGGGCCCCAATCGTTCGACCCCCGCTTTTATCTGTTCACGAACGCGCTGGGCAATCCCTTTTCCATCAATCCGTTTTGCCGGCATCTTTCACCTTCTCCCTTTGGGCAAACAATCGTACGTTTTTCCGTGATGATTTCATCGACCCCGCAATCGGTCTCCTCGCACGGGACCCCGTCGATCACCTGAAAATCAAAGGCAAGCCCAACGACCTGCGGGGCGGCACCCCTCGGATCAAGGGCCCTCCCCCTCACCCCGGCAAGCAGCCGATCGTAATAGCCCTTGCCCCACCCTAATCGATGCCCCTGTAAATCAAAAGCAATCCCCGGAACGATCCATAAATCCACCGCTTCCGGTAAGACCACCTTTTGGAGGGCGGGCGGAGGCTGTAGAACGCCAAGAGGCCCGCGCTGACACTGTTGAGGCGACACCCACTCCGAGAGGGTCAGTCGCTCCGACTTTTCCTGAACCACCGGAACAACCACCCGCTTGCCCCGTCGAAGGGACTCGGCCACCATCAGATCGGTTTGAACCTCCGATGTCATGGCAAGATAAAAATGAATCGTCCGCGATGAGAGAAAATACGCTGAAGCAAAAAGCCGCCTCGCAATCTCCTGGCTCTGAACATGGCAAACCTCCACTGACAAGCCATGCCGACGGGAAACAAAAATCTCGCGAAGCTGATTTTTTTCTAAACTTGTTTCCGATTCCATACAAATTTCAAGGTAACAACTTGCCGTTTATTCTGTCAAGGAATCAAACAGACTTGTGGGGGCTGGCCCTGCTGCCAATTTTGTTCCCCTGTCGCGTTCCTCCACAACAGTGTCGCACTTTGAGCCATACCAGGATAACAAACATGGCAACACGCTAAATAACTTCATAAAATATCAAGGAGTAACAATCAGTTAGAGTCCATCGTGGCGCCACTTTAATTGGAATAAGAATTGCTCTTCCATCCTCCCCAAGGAGGAGACAATGCGCGTTCTGCTTGCGATACTGCTGGGGGTTCAACTGGGGAATCCGTCGATTTTAAGGGCGGAAGAGATGCCGTTGATGGAAATCAGCAAAAACCTGGAGGTGACGCAACTTAAGGAGGCGCTCGCCACCACACTCGAGCGAGAAACCCTCCTTCGGAGCCAGCTCCGGGACACGTTGGATATTGCCATTCGTCCCAACACGGAATATCTCCTCTACCAGCAAAACCTCCCCATTTCAGAGTATTCCCGGCAGCTTCAGGAACTAACCCCCAAGAAAATGAAAATCGCCCAGGAAATATTTTTGATGACGGGAGAGAAATTCTTCCTGTCCACCTCCTTTGGGAATGCCCCCGAATATGGCGCGACATATAGCACGCCGGTATTTTATGGCCACGCCCCCTACAGTGGGGCCCCGTTGCTTGCCACCAATGAGGCCCGGACCGTTGCCTCGGCCCATTTCTTTGGCAATGATCCGGTTGTCACCCCGCTGATGAGGGCTCTCTTTTTAAGCCTGTTTGCCACAGTCATCTTCATCCCTGCCCTCGCCCTATGGGAAATAAAATCAATCCCCCATGACCGAAAAATGGCGTTGATCTATCCCCTCTTGACCATCCGTAAAATGGATGGTCACCGTCAGTTCCTCCAAATCGCCGCACGCCATAACGTCAAGTAACCCACAAAGTGGCATTAAAGGCCTCTTTGGCCTTCAATCCGGAGTCCATGCAGCAGGCTTTGGAAGAAGGGAGCGCCTTTGTGCCGTGGGTTAGCGGGATTTCCGAATATCTTGTGCGAGCAATTTTAACGAACCGTGGGCAATGATAACTGGGTGCAGTTTGAGGGCCTGGTGTTACAAATACCGGCGATGCCATCAAGTCGGACAGAAGAGGGTCGACTGCTCAAAAAATGTGCTTTAAAATTCCTATTCATCCTTCCCCGGATTAGGATATCTTCGGAATTTCCAATAAATGCACTGTTAAGTTATTGCCTGTGGCCGAGACCCAAATCAGATGCTTTCCATCCGGAGTCGTTCTCATCGATTGGGAGGGATAAAGGGAGGGTTTGTCTTGTGTCTCGACGGTGGATAGAATCGTTCCGGATAAACTCAATAATCGAAAAGAGGACCCAATCGGTTGATCAGAACGAGGATCGAACCATTTCACATCCTTATCCTTCTTCGTTGTATTCCACGCCACCAAAATGCTGTCGCCAAACTTCGCGACCTTGGCGCCCCATCCGACGTATTGATTGCCACTCATTTCCGTGAGCCATACCTCTTTATCCAGGGTTGGGGCTGTCGTTTTCATCCCCTTAATGAGGGCCAGACTAAGATCTCTTTCGGCCCTTCCCTGACTTGTGGAGTAAACGATGGCAACATCGCCGTTGTCTAACTCAACAAAATCCCCGGTTGTGGTACCCGTTATATTATCCCCTTTAGAATTGATTTCATTCAGATTCGTGTCCCCAAAGATTCGGGTAGAAAAGCGTTCCTCTCCCGATCGATCAAATGCGGTATACCATGCCTCGGCATCTTTATCTCCAAAGACGTTATCTTTTGAATAGCCGATCATAAATTTATCCTGACCCAGCTTTTAAAATCCTAAAGAACGACCTCCTGCATTTGCCTTCGCAGGTATTGTGATTTCCTCCTTTAGAGACTTATCCTCTAAAGAAATTCCTGATAAATGTCTTTTGCCATCGGAATCTCTCCAGAAAACATCGATTGTCTTATCGGTATTGATTCTAAAATCAATCGATGCAGACTGACCATAATTAGAGTCGGGTTTTGTATAAACCCCTTCAGGCAATTTTGGATATCGAAACTGGCGTCCCATTTACGGGCACTTCAAAGCTCGAATGCTTTGCCAGGAGCGTGGCATCGGAGCCAGATGGCGGGGGATTCGTCGAATCACCGGGGGTATCTGTGGAACCCCCTGGCGGGGTCGAAGTGGTAGTAGTAGAGAGACCTGGGATTAGATTGTTGACATCGGTCCCACACGCCATAAAAAAGAGCGACAAAAACAATATGAAAAGACTTTTTTTCATAGGCTTACCTTCCAGCGTGTTAGTAAACCCCCTGTCCTAAATTCGCCTGCAATCTGATATTCCCACTATTCCCCACTGCATCAGCGACTAACAACTCGATCACCCCTCCAACGCAATCAGCTTGTCCTCCTCGCTCAAACGAAGCGACGAAAGCACAATCGCCTCTGTTGAAAGCAGCGGTATGCTAATCCTGCTTTGATACTTTTTCAGAAAATATATCGAATGGCAAAATAACGCAGGAGATCGTGGTTCCGTTGAGTTTCAAGCGGGTAAATCCCCTCCTTTTTCTAAGGAGGGGGAGGGGAGGTTATTTTGATCTGTTCTATTGAATACCCCAGCAATACACCCCTCCTTGCCTCCCCTTGGCAAGGGGAGGATTCAAAAATGCGATACCCACTCAAAACTTCAAAGAGCCGAGATCGTCCTATTTATTCAAGAAAGATTCCTTGGATTCACGTAGGCTTCGAATCCCCTTTGCCCCCTTCGTATGAGAATAGGGCAAAGGGGACAAAGGCAGGAGAAACCGTTGAGAGACTGATCTCCCAGTCGTTATTGTTGTGGCGCTTTGGTGGGATCTGCGGAAATGCGAAGTTCGACACGACGATTTTGCGTCCTACCCTCTTCATTGTCATTGGAGGCAACGGGGCTTGCTTCGCCCTGGCCTACAGCCTCCACGCTCGTGGAAGGGACGCCGCGCACTAACATTTGTGCCCGCACCGCTTGCGCGCGTCGTTCGGACAACTGTTGATTAGAACTGCTGCTCCCCTGATTGTCCGTATGCCCCAAAACAACGACACGATTCTCCGGATACTGCTTCAGGACATCGCTCATCTGATTGATACTATTCAGTGAAGCCGATTGTAAGGCGGACGAGCCAACACCAAAAAGTATATTGCTTTTCATGGAGGCGATGATGCTGCCGTCCTCTGCTCGTTTGACATTCACGGCCTCGACCTTTGCCAACTCCGCAGCCTGCTGATCCATCTTGTGGCCAATTCCTGCACCAATCCCGGCGCCCAGCACGCCGCCTATCGCCGCACCCTTATCCCGATTGCCAGACTGATGGCCAATAATTGTACCAACTCCCGCCCCAGCGAGTGCTCCCAATCCGGTTCCCATGAGCGCTTTCTTGTTCTCGTTTGTTGCACAACCCGTTATGAGTACCCCTGCAACCATCCATACCATCCATTTTTTCACTGATTCTCCTCTTTCTATGATGAAGTTTAGTTACAAACAGTTTTTCCCCGCAGCAAATTCGATCCTACCAGAAAACGCTCCTCCACAGGACTGCAAATGCCAAGGCGCCAGATCGCACTCATCTCAAAATAAAAATGCAATAGTAGTAGTAGGATGTATAGCCGTTCTATTGAATGTAAAGAAGCGTTGGAGGCGGAAGGGGTGTGTCAAAAAATGTGCTTAAAATTCCTATTCATCAAACAGGCTGTATAGCGCCCACATTGACATCACCGCAATATTTCGGCTACTTTGCGCGCATTCGTTCCCCTTTTCACACCACCCAGCGCAAACCTGATTCTGGCAAGGAGGTCCGGCCATGCCCGAGAAAACTTTTGAAAATTCCGAAATACAAGTCAAGGGATTGGAGGCACGTCTTGCCTTTGAGCAATCGATGCGCGCCCTCATCAACAAGGTCCACTCGGCAAGTTTAGAGGAGATCCTCCTCTACCTGCGCGATGAAATCGAAAAATTGGTCACCTGTCGGCGGGTCACACTCTATGCACACGATTCTGAAAAATCTGAAATCTACTCCAAAGTCAAAGACGGCGAAGAAATTAAGGAAATTCGCCTCCCCATTTCCTCTTCAAGCATCGCGGGTTACGTCGCCATCACCGGAAAAACCATCCGAATTCAGGACGTCTATGACACCGCCGAACTCAAACGGATCAGTCCCGACTTAAGATTTGATCCGTCGTGGGACAAGCAATCCGGGTTTCGAACCCGCCAGATTCTGGCGGTGCCCATCCTCGCCAGCGGACGACTCTATGGCGTGATCCAGGGGGTCAATACAACGCATGGCAAGCCGTTTGTGGAATCCGAGGCGGCCATCTTCGAAGAATTTTCAAGAACCTTGGGGATTGCCTTCCACAATCAGGCAAAACTGTCGATTCGATCTTCCCGCTATGATTATTTACTGCGAAACGAGCGACTCACCAGCAGCCAGATCGATCAGGCACAGGCCCTGGCCAAAGAGCAAAAATCTTCCGTGGATCAGATCCTCGTCACCCACTTTAAAATTTCAAAAGAGGAACTCACGCGGAGCCTTTGCGAGTTTTTTAAATGTGAGTACGTTGCTTTTCGAGACACGATCTCTATCTCGACAAATCTCCTTGAAGGATTTACCATCGATTATCTGAAATATAACATCGCCGTACCGCTGGGGCTTGAAGGCGGGAAACTGATCGTCGCGATGGAAAACCCGAGGAATGTCTTATTCCTCGATTCCATTCAGCAAATCTCTGGGAAAGAAATCGTCCCAAAAGTCTCCACACGCGAAGAGATTTTCCAGTTTATCGACCACCTCTACGGCAAAGGGGGGCGGCCAAGCAGTGCCCTGGGACTCGCCTCGACACTCAAGGATCTCGGGAAAAAAACAGACATCCAAAAGGGAAAATCCGCGCCAGGGGCCACCGAAGCAGGAAGTGCACAGGAGGCGCAGGAAGACGACTCCGGCGTGGTTCGTCTTGTGAACCAGATTATTGAGCAGGCCCATGAAAAGGGTGCCAGTGACATCCATATTGAACCCCATCCGGACGGAGACACCCTCGTCCGAATCCGCGTGGATGGCAACTGCCATGAGACCGCGCGGGTTCCTGGGGCCTTTGCAAGGGCGATGGTTGCCAGGATCAAGATCATGTCCGATCTGGACATTACGGTCCGGCGGCTTCCCCAGGATGGAAAGATTCGATTCAGGGATTACGGTGCCTCGGACATCGAGCTTCGGGTCGCGACGCTGCCCACCTCCGGAGACCAGGAAGACGTGGTGCTTCGCATTCTCCCACCAAGTCAGCCGGTCCCGCTCGATCAAATTGGCATGGGGGCCGACCTCCTCACCCGATTTAAACGGGCCGTGTCAGCCCCCTGTGGCATCATTTTGTGCGTGGGTCCCACCGGCTCTGGGAAAACAACCACCCTGCATGCGGCCCTGGGGCATTTGAACCAGCCGGACACTAAAATCTGGACGGCGGAGGATCCGGTCGAGGTCACCCAGAAGGGGCTCCGTCAGATTCAGGTTCACTCCAAAATTGGGCTCACGTTTGCGCGCTGTCTTCGATCGTTTCTTCGGGCCGATCCCGATATCATCATGATCGGAGAGATGCGGGATATCGAGACTGCGGAGGCCGCCATTGAAGCGGCCCTGACAGGGCATTTGGTGTTCAGCACCCTGCACACCAACAGTGCCGCCGACACCGTGGCGCGCCTGACGGTCATGGGGGTGGATCCCTTCGCGCTGGGGGATTCGCTCATCGGGGTCCTGTCACAACGGCTCATCCGAAGGCTTTGTACCGATTGCGTGGAATCTTACACGCCAACGGCGGCAGAGTGGACGCTCCTTTCCGAGGCCTATGGCGTGGAGGCCTTCGCCTCACTGAACCTAAAACGTACCGACATAAAACTTGCACGCTCAAAAGGCTGCGAACGATGCCATCAAACGGGATATCGCGGGCGCCTCGGCATCCATGAATTTCTGGAGATAGATGACGACATCAGACCCTTGATCTATCGTAAGGCCCCCTCTTCTGAAATTCGGGCGATAAGTATTCAAAAGGGGATGACCCTTTTAAACCAGGATGGCCTCGCTAAAGTGCTGCAAGGTCTGACCGATCTGAAAGAGGTTCGCTCGACCTGTATGAAATAAGGGGGCGCGACCCCTAAAGGGGCGACATGAGCCCCTGAAAAGCAAGCCCCTCTGGATTGGGCCATGCAGATTCTTGAGATTTTTCCCAACGCGTTCCGCAATCTTGCCGAAAATAAATTAAGATCCAGCCTCACCATGCTCGGTGTCATTATCGGGGTGGCCTCCGTCATTGCCATGTCTTCCATTGTGGAAGGGGGGAAAAATCTCACCGTCGATATGATTGAAAAGATGGGGACCCATCTGCTCTCCGTCCGTCCGAAAAAACTCACCGAGGAGGAACTTCGCGCCTTTGTGGGCCACTCCAAGGGGCTCCGACTGGGAGATGCCGAGGCGGTTCGCCAAACCATCCCTTACGCAAAAGCGGTGACGCCGGTGATTAATTTTTCATCCCATCTCACCTATGAAGATCGGGCCTATACGGGCATGGTGGAGGGGGTGCAGGAAAGCTATCGGGAGATTCGCAACCACGATGTCGCCTCCGGACGCTTTCTCGTGGAAGACGATCTGACCGAATTCAAGAAAGTGGTGGTCCTCGGCCAAGACGTTGTCAAAGAACTCTTTAAAACCGCTTCGCCCCTCGCAGGGGTCGTCCTGGGGGCACACATCAAGGTGGCTGACCACCGTTTCACGGTCATTGGCGTCTTGAAAGAAAAGGGAGCCCTTCACGGGATCAACTATGATGAAACGGTCTTAATCCCCGCTTCAACGGCCATTAAATTCATCCAGGGAGACGACAAGATCAACTCGTTTATTGTGAAGGTGGACGAACGTCAGAACATGAAAAAAACGGATCAGAGAATCCGGACCCTTCTGCTCCACAGGCATGACGGGGTGGAGGACTTCTCCATTCGGAGCCAGGACGAGCTCCTGCGAAACACCGAGATGCTCCTCTTTACCTTCCGGGTTATTTTGGGGGGCACCGCAGCCCTCTCTCTTCTGGTGGGCGGCATCGGGATCATGAACATTATGCTCGTCACCGTCACCGAGCGAACGGCGGAGATTGGTTTAAGAAAGGCCATCGGTGCCAGTTCACGCGCCATCTTAATTCAGTTTCTGATCGAATCAGTGGCCATTAGCATGATTGGCGGGATCATCGGCATCCTTTTTGGCTCATTGCTTGGATTGGGATTTGGATGGCTTGCCGGCAAGGCGATTTCCGGCTGGACGGCCGTGATTCTCCCCTCGGCGATTTTCTTAGGGTTTTCCTTTGCGGTGGCCGTGGGCGTTACATTTGGCCTCTATCCCGCCTATAAAGCCTCGCAATTTGATCCCGCAGAAGCCCTCCGCTACCAGTAAA
>CAYRGU010000048.1:0-18617 GCA_964423845.1 uncultured Nitrospirota bacterium | reverse complement strand
GGCATAGATGTAGTGGAAGATTTCTTCCGGCGTCGGCTCCTTGCCGTAGGCCACAGCCAGTGCCGATACCGTCGCCGGATTCAGGTTCGGTTTGCGTTCGGAACTCTCGTGATGGGCGAAAAGGTCTTGCCGGTCGGCGGTCGGGTAGAGGTAGAGGGGCATGAGGTAGCCACGTTCCCTCGTTCGATTGGAGGCAAGGGAATCGTCTGTGATTCCATCGCTCACGAGAGCGTGACACCAACCAGTCTTCGCAAGTTGGCGGCACGTGACCAGACCAACATTCTCCCCCGCCAGCATGTGGCGCATGACTTCGGGGCGGCCCCAGTCAACCATGTAGGGATGGTAGTAAAGCGACCGGCTGTCAAAGGGCCGGTAAAGGCACGACACAACATAGTCGCGCCAGTCTTCCATCTTGGCCAAATCCTTCCGGCGAGTCGCCACCTTCCAGCCCCGCGTGTCCTTGAGTTTGTATGCCTGTCGAACGAAGTCGTCCGTTAGGGTCAAGTCGCGGAACTGACTGATACGCCGAAGAAGCGCCTTCCTCTCGAAGTCCAAGACGAAACTGTCGCGTGCAGTAACTATGCCCGTGACGTTTACCGGGAATATGTCGCCAACGGGAACGAAAACGCCGTACTGCTCCCCAGCATCCTCGTTACGAGGAACGAAGAAGTAAAACGGGCTCTTGGGATGTAGTTCCTCCCAGTCTGTCTTCTTTTTTTCGTGATTGTTCAGCCAATCGTACTTCGCTTCACGCAACCCATAGCGTTCCGCATGACGGACCACGGCATCGACTTTTGTCTTGCCTCCGCGTTTGACGAAGAACGCGATAGCGACGCCTTGCCGGATGTCGAAGACGTTCTTGTCGGGGGAGCCGTCGGGGCAGGTCTCCTTCTTGAGCGCGTTTCCGTGCAGGTCGAGGATGTAGATGTCGTCGAAGGTGCGCATGAGGCTCTGGCGCATGCCGCGAAACGTGGGGTTATCGAGGTAGCCGTGGTTAGTGATCATGCCCACGACGCCGCGTCCAGACTGTTCGATCTTCCATTGCGCAAATCGCAGGAATTTTACATAGTCGTCCTGAAGCCAATGCTTTTTTTCACCAAAATGTTTGCCGTCAACGTACTTGTAGTCCTCGATCAATCCCGTAATCCATTCGCCCACGTTGGATGAGATACCCGAATACGGCGGATTGCCGAGGATGACGAGGATGGGCGTCTGTTTCTTCACGACACCGGCCAGCCGGGATTCTTCGGCCAGGGCGGAGAAGCCGGGCAGACGACTTTGCTCAAGTTCCTCGTTGTCGAGGGTGTTGGTCAGGTAGAAGGGGACACGCTCGTCGTCGGTGAGGCGGTGGCCGAGTTCTTCGAGGAAGAAACTCATTTTGAGGTGGCCGACGGCGTAGGGGGCCATCATCAACTCGAAGGCGTAGAAGTTCTTGAGGACGTGGCGGCGGATGAAATCGGCACGACCGCCTTTGCCGTATTTGGCCTCGAACTCGGCGACGGCCACTTGCGCGGCTCGGGCGATGAAGGTCATGGTGCCTGCCGCCGGGTCGAGCAGGGTTACGCCGTCGGCGGCCAGCCCGTCGGGTTTACCGAAGTCGCTCTTGAGGATGCCGTGGAGCGACCGAACGATGTAACCGACAACCGGCTCGGGGGTGTAGTAGACGCCGCGACGTTCGCGCTCGGCGGGGTCGTATTGGGCGAGGAAGGTTTCGTAGAAATGAACAATAGGGTCTCTGCCCTTGCCCTCGTGGTAGTAGCGATCAAGGATACCGGGGGCGTCTGCTACGGCCAGGACTTCGGCTATGTCCTCAACGCACCATGCCAGTTGTTCGGGCAGATCGCCGAGCGACAGGAAGCGAAAGAGGTCGCGCAACACGCCGATGGTGTGCGGAATACTGTCGAAGGCGGCGCGACGGCTGAACCCATCCCCTGTGCGCGTGCGTGCGGCGAAGAGACCGTAGGTGATGGTTTGCGCGAAGAGGTCGGCGAAGTCATCCGGGGTCAACGTGCCAATGAGATAGGTCTGGAAGGCTTCAAAGAAGCCGGATAGCACGCCCGGAGACGCCTTTTCCTGTTCAAGTTGCTGACCGACAACATCGCGGAGGAAGCGGGTGCGTTTGGCCAGTTCCACGGATAGGGATTCGGCTGTGAAAACCTTGGGAAGCGAGAAGCCCATGAAGCGGTCAAGAAGAGAGTGAAGGTCGTCGGACTTCTCGATTACTGGGGTTGTGCGGAGTCTGGTAAGCACGAAGGGTCTGGCAGCTAGGACAGTCTGTATGCGTTCCCCGTTGTGGTAAAGCCGGAACTCGAAAAAGTTTGTGAGAATCAGGTTTGGGAAGGTGGCGCGATAGCGCGTGAGTTGTTCCGACTTCTCGACGACGTCAAGCCGTTCCTCCGTCGGTTTCTTTGCCTCGACATAGCCGACAATCCTGTCCGTACCGTTCCAGAGGCGGAAATCGGGGTTCCCGGCGTCCGTGGGTTTCGGGAGCGTGGTGACGCGGACGTGCTTTTGACCTGTGGCGTCGGCGGTCGCCTTTAGCATGGCGGCCAGTGCGGGGTAGAAACTCTCCTCCCGCGCATCGCCCTGCTGGGCCACAGCGTGTAGTTCCTTGAAATAGCCGGTGAATAGGCTCTTGTCGCTCATATCATCTCATTTCCTGGTAGCCCAACGACCAAGTCTCAGCGGCGTGCGCTTTTTGCGCGTCCTCTGGAACGCCTTATTGGACAGGCTCGCCACGAGGGGATCTGCCGGTTCAGATCGCATTTAGCGCTTCCTCCGGAGTGGCGATCACTCCTGCACCCAGCGAATCGAGGCACGGCTTCTTGGTTTGCTTGTGAAAATTCCGGTCCCTGGTGACGTAAATGTCGCCGCAGTAGTAAATGTGGCACCACATCGACTGGACATCGCACTTTGCGTTTCTCCACCTTGACCGACCTTCGGTGTTTGACGATGGACAGTGGTCGTCAGCGTCGAAGGCGATCGCGGGGAACAGAATGTTGTGAATGGCGTGCTCAAGTGCCGTAAGGGATAGCCCGCACAACACGTACCAGTCAATGTAGCAGAGACCTATGTAAGCCATCGGCCGGAGTAGCTCAGCGCCATGCAGCCCCAGGCGATCCACGCGATCTCGGAACTGACCGAAGTCGCCAATCTGTCTGCCGCCCCGCTGTCGTTCGGAACCGGACATCGCTGGGATACGCAGGGCAATTTCGTTGCGTCGAAAGCGTTCAAGAATGCCTCCCAGTGCTGGTGGCGGAGTGGCGAGTTCCAGTTCGTAGAGGCAGTTTGTGTCGAGTGTGAGGTTCTTCATCGTCGGCCTTTCACGGCTCTGCCTAACAGGGATCTATCCTGTCGGCGGAAACAGAAAATATCCCACCGGGAGAGTCTTTTCGGAGAGATCCCCAGGAAATAGAACAGCAATAGTACCCCGTTGCGGAAGGTGGTCTGTAGGTAGCCCTGCCGCTCCCATCGCCGGGCGGAGGTGAGCATTTCCTCCTTCAGGATAAACAGCTCTCCGATCTTTTTCAGGCGCTGGACAAACTGAACATCCTCCATGAGGGGAAGGTTGGGAAATCCGCCTGAATGATCAAAAACCACTTTCCGGACGAAGAGTCCCTGGTCTCCGTAAGGGAGTTTGAAAAGGTGGGTGCGAAGGTTGGCCAGGGCCGAGATGACTTTGAAAAAGGGGTGGAAAGAGGTGATTTTCAGGGAGAAGGCCCCTCCAACGATCCGGGTATCCACAAAAACCGCCGGGATAAGGAGGGCGGCTTGATCGGGAAGAAAAGAGTCTGCATGAAGGAACAAGAGGATCTCTCCCGTAGCCCGTTTGGCCCCCGCGTTCATCTGAATCGCTCTGCCTGGCGGGGAGGAAAGCAGAATGCCTCCGGGATGAGATGCGAGCCACACGTTGAGAAGAGAGCGGGTCTGATCGTGGCTCCTGCCATCGACGAAAATGATTTCAACCCCATCCAATGCTTCAAGATGCTTTAAAAAGGCGGGAAGGGACTGCTCCTCGTTGAGGAGAGGGACGACGATTGAGAGCGACATTCAGTTGGGACCACACTCTTTCGGATCGCCGGCGATTTTGTCGAGAAGATGAGGGAGCGCCGGAAGAAGAATATCAAAATTTTCACGCACAGCGCGTGGGCTTCCGGGAAGATTAACAATCAAACTCCTTCCGCGAATTCCGGCAACCGCGCGGGAGATCATCGCCATCGGGGTGGTCTTGTACCCTTCACTTCGCATTATTTCGCCCAGTCCGGGGACGACTCGTTCGATGACCGACAGGGTGGCTTCCGGGGTGACATCCCGGGGAGAGACCCCGGTGCCGCCAGTGGTGAAGGCAATCTGAACACCACACTGATCGGAGAGCCAGATGAGCGCTTCTGCAATAAGCGGTTGCTCATCGGGGACGATTTTATAGGCGATCACCTTCCCCGGAAGTTGCGCCACAATTTGATGCAGGAGCAATCCACTGGTATCCTCCCGCGCGCCCTCGGCCCCTTTATCGCTGACGGTTAAAATTCCAACGGAATACATGGTTTTTTATCCTGTGATTGGAAACGTCAAATTAGAACAATTTAGACTGCGAGGGCTGCAAGCCCTGCGAGCCCTGCGAGGGCGGCGAGCCGGGCGAAGCGTGGGGCATCTTCAGGCCAAAGTGCTGATAGGCCGCGAGCGAGGCCATCCGGCCCCTCGGGGTACGGTCAAGATACCCCCCTTGCACCAGATAAGGCTCATAGACATCCTCCAGCGTCTCTTTCTCTTCGCCGATCGCCGCAGCCAGTGTTTCGGCACCGACCGGCCCCCCCTGAAATTTTTCGATAATTAAAAGCAGGAGTTTTCGATCCATGGCGTCAAACCCTGCCGTGTCGATCTCCATTCGGGTGAGGGCTTCTCTGGCCACCTCTATTGTAATGACCCCATCCGATTTTACCTCGGCAAAATCCCGAATTCTTTTTAAGACACGATTGGCGATTCGGGGTGTTCCCCGTGTGCGTGTCGCGATCTCAAGGGCGGCAGCAGGATCGATCGCGATGTTCAAAATCCGGGCGGATCGAATCAGAATCTCTTTGATCTCTTCTGGCTTGTAAAACTCAAGCCGGCTGATAATTCCAAAACGGTCCCGAAGTGGAGAGGTCAAAAGTCCCGCCCGGGTGGTGGCGCCGATGAGCGTAAATTTTGGAAGATCGAGTTTGAGCGTTCTGGCCGATGGCCCCTGGCCGATGATCAGATCAATCTGAAAGTCCTCCATCGCCGGGTAGAGAACCTCTTCAATCGTGGGGTGAAGCCGATGAATCTCATCAATAAAAAAGACGTCTCCCTCGGAAAGATTGCTCAAAATCGCGGCGAGATCTCCCGGATGCTCCACGGCAGGGCCGGAGGTGGCCTTGAGATTGACCCCCATCTCGCGGGCGATGATGTTGGCCAGGGTGGTTTTCCCAAGACCTGGCGGCCCGTAAAAAATTAAATGGTCCAGGACCTCCTGACGACGCTTGGCGGCTGAAAGATAGATCTGCAGGTTTTCTTTGATCTGGGTCTGGCCGATATATTCGGCCAGCGAAGTGGGCCGCAGGTGCATCTCTGCCCGCGGTTCTTCTTCGTTGCGCTGGGGCGAGAAAACATGATCGCTCATCGGAGTCTGGACAACCGTTTTAAGGCTTGTTTAATCAGTCCCGCAACAGAGGCCGGGGCGGTGGGGGGGCCATCCATTTCGGACTGCATCTGCTCTAATGCTTTTTTTGCGTCGCCTCGAGGATAGCCAAGGTTGATCAGCGCCGAGAGGGCATCTTCGACGAGGGGGTCTTCGCCTGCCGACAGGGAGGGGGAGAGGATCAGACCGGAAAGATTGAGCCCGGTGACCTTATCCTTCAGTTCAAGAATAATCCGCCCCGCAGTTTTGGGGCCGACACCGGGAATGCCGCGAAGCCGTGGAAGATTCCCGTCGCGAATGGCGATGATTAAGTCGGCAATCTCCAGCCCGGAGAGGATATTCAATGCCAATTTTGGCCCGATGCCTGAAATGGAGAGCAGCAGCAGAAAGGTCTCTTTCTCAAGGGACGTTAAGAATCCATAAAGCTGGAGGGCGTCCTCGCGCACATGGGTATAGATGTTGAGCGAGGCGGTCTCCTTGACCTCCGGCAGGTGATAAAACGTACTGAGTGGGACAAACACCTGATATCCGATCCCTGAAACCTCAATCGTCAGGGTGGTGGCGGATTTTGCCGTGAGGGTTCCAGTCAGTGAGGCGATCATGACGCTTTTCCTATACCCCCGCAGGCCGAGAGCTTATTTTGAAACCGTGATGAATGTGCATGGCAAATCGCGACGGCGATGGCATCGGCCTCATGATCCGAAGCGGGAGGCGTTGCAAGATGCAGAAGCCGGGTGACCATGACCTGGACTTGCAGCTTTGTTGCGACCCCATAGCCGACGGCGGCCATTTTAATCGCGGTGGGGGTATATTCAAAAACCGGCAGGTGATGAACCTCCGCCGCCAGAAGCGCCATCCCTTTTGCCTGTCCCAGCTTGAGTGCCGCCTTGAAGTTTTTTGCGAGGTAGGTGTCTTCCACCGCAACGGCCGTTGGAGGATGCGTGGCCATCACGTCAGTCAGACCATCATAGATGATTTTAAGGCGTTTTGAGAAAGGATCACGGGGGAGGGTGCGAATTTCTCCGGAGTGAATCAGCGTCAAGACCCCCCGCCCGGATTCTTCCAGAAGGCCGTAACCGGTGGTGCCAATGCCCGGGTCCACGCCTAAAATCCGGCGAGGCCCGTCGGATTGGTTTTGGGAAGATTTTGAGGCGTCCAGGGAGGTCGTTTTTTTCTCCGCAAGCAGGAATGAAGGCATCCTACCCGGTGATCTTGGCCATCACTTCGTCGGAGATATCGAAGTTGGCATAGACGTTCTGGACATCGTCATGGGCCTCAAGGAGTTCCATGATATGGAGCATCTGCTCCGCCTCTTTGCCCTGAAGGGGAATCTGGTTCTGGGGAAGATAGGTGACTTCCGAAAACGAAAGGGTCAGCGGGACCTCGGTGAGGGCCTTCTTGACCTGCTCAAAGTTTGTCGGGGCGGTGATCACTTCATACGCTTCCGCATCCCCGGACTTCACATCCTCGGCCCCCGCATCGAGCGCGAGGGAAATCAAGGTCTCCTCGTCAACACTCTTTTTGTCGAGGACCAACTGCCCTTTTTTTTCAAACATCCATGCGACACAGCCGGACTCCCCCAGATTGCCGCCATGTTTTGCCAGGAGATGACGGATTTCAGCGACGGTTCGGTTTTTGTTGTCAGTGGCAATATGGATCAGCAGGGCAATCCCGCCAGGCCCATACCCTTCGTAGGTGATTTCTTCGTATTGAACCCCGGGGAGCTCCCCGGTGCCTTTTTGGATGGCCTTCTTGATATTGTCCGCCGGCATATTCCCTTCTTTGGCCTTGAGGATGGCGGTACGAAGTCGGGCGTTGCCGTCTGGATCGCCACCGCCAATTCGCGCGGCGATGGTGATTTCCTTGATAACCTTGGTGAAAAGCTGGCCCCGCTTGGCGTCCACGGCGGCCTTTTTATGCTTGGTGGTGGCCCACTTGGAATGTCCGGACATTCAAATTCCTTCTTGAAGAAAGACGGGCATTCGTATCATATTCATTCTTGACGAGTCAATGACGTCCGCCCCCAACAACGCCGTCAGGGGGGCTTTTTTTCAACAGCCTGTCAGAGAAAGGTGAAGCATGAGAGCAGACCAGATTCCCCCGGGTGAAGTTCGGCAAAAGCTGGAAGCTGCGGATCCCTTTGTCCTGCTGGATGTCCGCGAGCCGTGGGAGTATCAACGGGTCCATCTTCCTGGATCGGTATTGATCCCCCTGGGGGAGCTTCCCCACCGTTTGGGTGAACTGGATACGGAGGACGAAATTGTCACGATATGCCACCACGGAATTCGCAGCATGACCGCCCTGGCAATTCTTGCCCAGGGGGGCTTTCCCAAGGTCCGAAACATGACCGGCGGGATTGATGCCTATGCCTGCCTGGTGGACCCCACCCTTCCCCGCTATTCGTAAAGGGGCCACCTGCTATTTTATGGCTTTCTGAACTTTTGAGTGGGTATCGCATTTTAAATCCTCCCCTTAGCAAGGGGAGGTTAGGAGGGGTTTACTCAAGGGCATTCAGTAGAACAACACTCACCTCCCCTACCCCTCCTTCGAAAGGAGGGGATTTACCCACTTGAAACGCCAAAGAGCCTATTTTATTTCGACGAAGGTGCGTTTCCGGAGGGCCTCCATCCACAGGGTGCGGGCCGATTCCCGCTTCTCTTCAGTTAAAATCTCCCGAATCTCTTGTTGCACGGACTCAAGCGATTTGATCTGGCCCGGAAAATGTTCCTTGACCTTAAAGATATGCAGCCCTTGATCGGTCTTCACCACGGGACTGACCTCTCCCGCTTTCAGATTAAACACCACCTGGTCAATCTCCGGAGAGAGTTCCCCCCGTTTGAATAGGCCCAACTCTCCCCCGGTGGCAGACTCCGGTCCCTCGCTGTACTGTTTCGCCAGCAGGTCAAAATCGGCCCCGCTCACGGCGCGTTGATGAAGGTCTTCGGCCCGGAGAAGCCTCTCACTCGACTCCTTCCCTTCGATCTCTCGATACGCCCTTCGCTCTTGAGCGGTCCAGACCAGAAAAATCTGCAACAGTTCCAGCCCTTCCATGCGCCGAAAACGCTCTTTGTGGTTGTTGTAATAATCTTTAATGTCGCCGTCGCTTAAGAGAATGTCCGGGGAAAGCTCCAGATTTAAAAGTTTCAAAACGGTCAGTTCCTCCTTGAGGTTTTCCTGATAGGTTTCCCAAGAAAGGCGATCCTGGACAATGGCCGCTTGCAATGCTTCTCGATCGGGGAAATGATTTCGCTCTTCAATATCCTTGAGCGCCCTCTCTAATTCGGCCTCCGTGACCCGAACCCCCTTTTTCCGGGCCTCCTGGATGAACATCCGCTTCTCAATCATCTGATTTAATATCCCCGCGTCAGCTGCGGCGGGAGAGAGGGCCTTCACAGCGTCAACCTCACTCTGCGCGATCAGCTCTCCTCCGACAACGGCAACGACACGGTCAATCAAAACGGCCTGCGCGGCCTCTCCCTGAAGGAGAGAAAGCAAAGGAAAGAGTGCAAGCCATACGGTTCGTCTCATTTTGTTTTTAAGATCACAAGGCATCGGCCAATCTCCAGAAAGGTTTCCTCCCAGGAGGCCTCTTTCAAGTCAATGGAAAAGGCCCATGGGGAGGGGAAGTGAATCCGTTTTTTATAGGTGTCGATCAATTTGGAAAGCCCCCGATCCGACGGGGGAGCTGCGGGGTCAAACGTGAATGCAAGGGTGAGATCATGCTGCGCCACCTGAACCGCGCGGACCGCTCTGGCCCCTTGCCGGACCTCAACGGTTTGTAGAAGATGACTCCCCTCCGGTGGGATCGGGCCATAGCGGTCTGCCATTTCCATCCGGATCGACGCCAACGCCTCTGGATCGGTACAGTCGATCAACCGTTTGTAGAGGGAGAGGCGCTGATGGGTGTCGGGGATGTACGACTCCGGAAGATAGGCGGAGACCGAAAGAGAAAGCGTTGGCTCAACACTGGTTTCTGTCTGGGTCCCTTTCAGTTCGCGGACGGCCTCGTCAATCATCTTGAGGTAAAGATCAAACCCGATGGCCTGGATCTGTCCCGATTGTTCCGCACCCAGCAGATTGCCTGCCCCCCGGATTTCCATGTCTCGACCGGCGATCTTGAATCCGGATCCCAATGCGGAAAATTCCTGGATCGCCTGAAGCCGTTTGAGCGCGGCCTCGCTGAAGTCCCGTTCCTCCTTCACGAGCAGATAGGCGTAGGCCTGCTCGCTGGATCGCCCAACCCGGCCTCGCAACTGATACAACTCGGCTAGTCCAAAGTGGTCCGCATTATTGATGAAGATCGTGTTCGCCGAGGGAATGTCGAGTCCCGATTCAATGATGGTTGTGGTGACCAGGACGTTATATTCCTTGGCGATGAATTTGAGCATGATCGCCTCGAGGACGGCTTCCCGCATCTGTCCATGGGCGATTGCGATCTTCGCCTCCGGCACCAATTCCGCGAGAAATGCGCCGACCTGTTCGATATTGTGCACCCGGTTGTGAATGAAAAAAACCTGCCCATCGCGCACCAGTTCACGGAAGATTGCCTCGCGAATGATCGTTGGATTGAAGGCAGACAACACGGTGTGAATGGCAAGCCGATCGGTCGGCGGGGTTTCAATGGTGGAGAGATCCCGAACTTGAGCCATGGCCATTTGCAGCGTTCTCGGGATGGGGGTCGCGGTGAGCGTTAAGACATCCACCTTCGTCCTGATTTGCTTGAACTTCTCCTTGTGGCTTACCCCAAAATGGTGTTCTTCGTCAATGATGACCAAGCCCAGATCTCTAAAGACGAGGTCTTTGTTAAGGATGCGGTGTGTCCCGATGAGAATGTCCACCTTTCCGTTGTGTGCGTCGGTGAGGATTCCCTTCTGCTCGCTGTGGGTGCGAAATCGGCTGAGAACATCCACCCGCACGGGGAACGCGGAGAACCGTTTTGAAAAGGTTTGATAATGCTGCTGGGCCAGCAGCGTGGTCGGGACAAGAATGGCAACCTGTTTGTTGTCCATCACGGCGTGGAAGGCGGCCCGCATGGCGACCTCCGTTTTGCCGAATCCGACATCGCCGACGATTAAGCGGTCCATCGGCCGAGGTCGCTCCATGTCAAGGAGGGTCTCCTCGATGGCCCGGAGCTGGTCAGGGGTTTCCTCATATTCAAAGGTCGCCGCGAAGGCCTCGGTCAGGGGCGGCGGCGCGGCGAAAGGATATCCTTCCGCAACCGCGCGTTCCGAGTAGAGCTTTAAAAGTTCACCCGTCATTTCCTTAACGCGGCCGCGCACACGCGTCTTGGTATTATTCCAATGGGCGCCTCCTAATTTATCTATTTTGGGCGCGACGCCCTCCCCGCCAAGATAGCGGGAGACCTGATTCAGGGAATCGATTGGGACATAAACTTTATCGCCGCCCAGGTATTCAAGGACCAGAAAATCAGCCTCGATCTTTTCGCCTCGCCATTCCTGGGTCCGAAGCGTTAAGCGTTTTAGTCCAATGTATCGCCCGATCCCATGATCAAAATGGACCACGTAGTCATTGGGTTTAATTTCCGAGATGGAAGAGAGGAAGGCGATTCCCCGCGAGGGATGCGATCCCTGCGAGGGGTCCGACCCCTGCGAAGGATGCGATCCCCGCGATCCCTGCGACCCCTGCGAGGCCTTGTGGAGATGGCGTCTGGAGGCTCGACCCAGCAGGGCCTCTTCCGGAATGAAAACCACCTTCATCTGGGGGAGGACAAACCCTTCCGAGAGGGTTCCCACGACAAGAAGAATCGGTGCGGGGAAGGCCATCTCGATCTTCTCTTCAAGGGGCATCCAGGGAAGCTGATATTCCGAAAAGAGATGCTGAAAACGGGTCCGCTGTTGTTCACTCGTGGTGACCACCGTGAGGAGGTGATCGCGTCGTAAAAGCGTCAGAAGTTCTGCCACCTCCGAAAACGGTTGTCCGGGGCTCCCAAGTTTAAGCGAGGAGAGGGCCAGTCCGTCAAAGACAAACCGCTTTGACCCGCGGTTTAAACTGATGGAGAGCGATTCCATTTCCAGTGTCATGCGGCCCGTACCGGCCTCGGCGATGTGGGTCAACGGGAGATAGAGCGCTTCAAATCTGGGAGAGGATCGCTTCCGCGAGGGCTGCGAGCCATGCGAGGGCTGCGGCCCCTGCGAGGGCTGCGAGCTTTTGCCCTGTGTGGCGAACAGCGCCCCTTCCTGGGCGGTTTCTAAAAAACGCTTCCCTTTCAGTAATATCTCGTCGGGTTCATCCAACACCAGAACCATGCCCGCAGGAAGGTACTCCGAAAAAGGGGTGCTATAAAATTCGGGGTCTGAAAGATCTTCCCGTCCGGGAATAATTTCAATCTCCTCCATGCTGGATGGGGTGCGACCGCTGCGAGGGGGATAATCACTATCAGGGGGATAATCACTGCGAATGGAACGTTGAGAGTTTGGATCAAATCTCCGAATCGATTCAATTCGATCTCCGAAAAATTCAATCCGCACTGGGCCCTGCGAGGGGTGCAAGCCATGCGATGGCTGCGGCCCCTCCGAGGGGCGCGGCCCCTGCGAGGGGGGCGGCCCCTGCAAGGGGGGTGGGTAGAGGTCCACAATCCCCCCGCGATGGGAGATCTCTCCCGGCTGGGTGACCAGGTCGCACGGCTCATATCCGGCGGCAGCACATTGGAGAAGAAGGGTCTCTTTGTCGAGGGAGAGATCTTTGTACAGGGGAAAAGATTTTGAAAGAAGCGCGCTTTTTGAGATCACCCTCTGGAGAAAGGCCTCGATGGAAGTGACCACGCAGTGCGGCTCTCCCTGCGGGACGCGTCCTCCCCGTGCGAGTTGGTGAAGCAACGATAGCCTCTCGCCGATCTGGTCAGGCCGAGGCCGGGTTGGCTCGAAGGGGAGAACATCCCACGCTGGAAAGAGCGAAAGGGTCAGGATCGAGGGGGTGGCCTGCAACGCGAAGAAGAGACGAAGTTCTTGAAAAAGACGTTCGGCTTGATGCGCAGAGGGGGTGATGACACAGAAGGGATGTCCCTCGGCGGCAAGATGGGACAAAAGCAGTGCCTCGGCCGATCCCCAGAGGCCGTGGATTTTGATCTTTTGCTGTCCCGCAGTGCCCGTGGCACCCGCAGTGCCCGCAGCACTCGCAGCGCCCGTGGCACCTGCGGCGATGGCCTGAAGAAGCGGGGCAAAATAGGGAGCGGCAAGCGGGTTCTGCATTTACTTACGGTAACGCGCCAGAATCCGGTCAATCAAGTGCGTTGTGGACCTGCCCGCGACCAGATTGATTCGCACCACACGCCCCCCCGCCCTCTCCACGGTATCCCGTCCGACAATTTTATCGAGGGACCAGTCTCCCCCCTTCACCAGAATATCAGGCCGCAGGGCGCGAATCACCCGCTCGGGCGTTGCCCCGGAAAACAGAACCAAGTGATCAATCGGCTCGAGCGCGGCTAAAACTTCCATCCGCTCCTTCTGGGGAACGATAGGACGGGCCTCCCCTTTGAGCCGTCTCACCGAGGCGTCGGAGTTGACCCCCACGATCAGGCAATCTCCCAACTGACGCGCCGCGATTAAATAGCGGACATGGCCAGCATGCAACAGATCAAAGCATCCGTTCGTAAAGACAACCTTCTTCCCCTGGCGTTGAAGGGCGCGAACCCTCTTAGAGAGCGCCTCCAGCGGATATTTTTTTGAATGTTCAGTCCGATTCATCGAGAGGATCTCATATTTCAGCGTTGCCCTTCAGCAGAGACACCTGAATGGCGGTTCGTATTGTCTTGGACAGCCGGGGGGCCGTCCCCCCGGTAGAAACCGCCACGGTGAGGTCTCCCTGGATAAAGCAGGCGGGATTGATGAAGTTCCCGTCTCCTCCGTCATCCGCCCGGTTGACCCAGATCCCCTTCCCTTTGGCCTCGTGGACCACCGCCTCGTTGACCCGGCTCTGGTTGGTGGCGGCGAAAACAAATCGCGCCTTTTTTATATCCCCGCGTCGGTAGGACCGGGCAATCAAGGTGATCTTTCCCTGATCCACCCAGGCGGACAACCGGGACGTGACGGTGGGACTGATCAGGGTAATATCGGCCCCCGCGTCAAGCAGCGCGGTCACTTTGCGTTCAGCCACCTTCCCGCCTCCCACGACTGACACCGGGCATCCCATCAGATCAAGAAAGAGTGGATAGTAACGCATACAGATTCAAGAGGGGGGGCCGGGTAAAACAAGGTGGGGAAATTTCTTCATCACTTTCCGGGTATGGCGAGAGGTAGGATGCTGTGTGACGAGCGTTGTGAAAGTCTCTTTCGCCCGGTCCGCGTCTCCGGACTGAAGATAGGCGCGCCCAAGCACATAGAGGGCCTCTTCCCGGATCTTTCCCTCGACCCCTTTTGCCAGGGCCGTTTGCAAACGGCGAATGGCGACAGGATAGGCCCCTTGTTGGTGGTAAAACCGGCCGATCTGAAACTGATGCTCGCCCTCTTTGCGGATTAAAATCAGGATCTTCTTCTGGGAATCGTCAACGTAAGGGCTTTCCGGATAGAGGGTGATGACCTGCTGAAACGCGGCGATTGCCCGGGCAATCGGCTCGGGGTCGCGATCCGGACTGTTCACCTGGGCGTAAGCGCTCATCCCAATTTGATATTGTCCGAAGGAGGCCATTCGATGGGAGGGATAAAACGTAAGGAATTGCTGAAACTCCTTCTGGGCCTCGGCGTACTCTTCCTTGACAAAGTGCGCCTCTCCCCGCTTGAGCAGCGTGATCGCGTCATAAATGCCACCCACCTCTCCCTCGGCGGTATTCGCAATTTCTTCATCCACACCAAAGAGTGAAAGCAGCGGGGATTGCCGTTTCGCAGTAGCGCAACCAACTTGCAGGAACAAGACGAGAATGAGGAGGATCGCAGGCATTTTCGGCATTTTTACCTTTTTCGCTCTTTACGGAAACGATAATTACGTTGACGAAGGAGGTCCCTGATTTCGAATCATGTTGGATTGTATAGAAATTCCTTAAAGCCTGTCAAAATGGGGGACGATGGGACACAGATTGTGACGGCCCCCCCATCCGTTTGACAAAACATAAAAACGGGGATAGACCTAAACATAGGATAGGTCACAGATAGGTCACGCAGCACTGGAGTTCGTCCTTCGAGTCTCTATCGCGTCTTTTCATCTTTTCCCAAGGGAGGTGTTCCATGAAGAGTAATTTTACGAGCCGGAAAGCGTCTTTAGTGTTATTTTTCATGTTGATTGGAAGCCTTATTTTTGCGGGGTGTGGTGGTAGCGGGGGGGGGAGTATTGCGACGACTGATACGACGGGGACAACGACTGGTGGTGGCGGGACAACCGATGGAGGAGGAACAACCGGTGACGGCGGGACAACGACTGGTGGCGGCGCAAGTTCAGCCACCCCTTTACAGATCACGGGAAAGGTCAGTGTGGTCGAGGCCACCCCCGCTACAAGCGCCAAACCCGTCCAAAAAGTTCTACCCCTTGCCATCTCAAAATTTAAACTATCTGCGGCCCCCAATCTCCCCGCAGCTTCAGACTATAGTAAGGATAAACAAGAAATATATGTCCATGAGCGGTCTGCTGAATCGTTTGGTATCATCAATGAAATCCTCTGCATGATCGGCCAGGCCGGATACGACCAGTCCTCCCTGCTGAATAAGGGACCGTATAAGGCCCAGATCGATGCAAACCAGTGTGATTCGGACAGAGACAGCACCTCTGAACAGGGTCAGCAGTCCCAGAATCAGTCCTCGGGGTCCGATGCCCCTGATTATGAAACATGGACGGTTGATTCTTCTCGGGCGGCAGGCGACAGTTCTCCGCACATTGTTAAGCTTTGGATTCGTCAAGAAGCAGAAGAACATGAGCCAGCCCAGACCATTAACGCCAAGATGACCATTACGGAGGGGAAAAGCGCCACAAATCCCTACGGCCTTTTTGAGATTCAATTTCAAGCGATCGGTCCAAACAATCAGGAACTTTTTAAGGGCTTCTTGAAATCGACCAAAGATTCAAGCGGAAAAATCCTCTTGCAGTTCTTTGGAAAGGCAGCCGATGACCGCTTCCTTGAGAAGGTAACACTGGATCGTGCGTCCGATGGGTTGAGTGGTGGTGGAACCGTTTATATGAAGGAGACTTCGGGGGGAGGGGAAGGTGGCGGCTCAAGTCAGGTCGAAGAGGTTCAATTTGATATGGCATTCAACACCACCTTCTTTACTCGCAAGGACGCCCTGCCAACCTCGTCAACCTTCGGGACACAGACATGCCTAAGCCGGACGGAATTTACTGAATCTGCCTGGCGATATGGATGCTATGACACCGATGGGAAAAGGGTTCAGCGCAACTCTGGTTTCCCCATACGTTTTCCCAAAGAGGGCAAAGATTATTATGGATGGGTCGGCTATTGGGGAGTCGGACTGCAGGAGAATGTTACGGTCAGTAACGGCGATACAGTTTACAAACAGACGTTTGGATCAGGCGGGGCGACAGAGGAGCCGATGACGGTCGTCAACTCAAACGGCAAGCTGATTAAACATACCAAGCAAACCTTAACCCTTGGAGAGATTAAAGGGATACCCCTGCATTATCATGACCAAACAGTCAACCCTCCCGCAGAGTTTCGGGTGGTTTGGGATGGGATGGTGTTCAAAAAAATTGAGAAGCTGGATAAAACCACGTTTTTCTGGGAGAAACTTACTCCAGAGCAGTCGGTTAGTTTAACTAATCTCAACTTCTGTGACCTTAACTTCTGGTCGCAGGCCCTTGGGGGAAATGTCCGTGTCCAACTAACCTGCATACCTACCAATGTTCCTGGAGTATTTACCGGAAGCGCCTCCAATGATACAGCGGTTGTTTCTTATCGGGAAGATATCGTTTATCCCAGCGATACAATTCCCTCAACCCTGGCCTGCTTCGATCGTTGTCCGGATCCGGCAAAGTTCAGCACACCAGACCCCTTTACCAGTCCTACCAACTTTCAGGTGGTACCTCCTTCGACTGCCACTCGTATCGACTACATCTTCGATACCACGGGGATGGTTTTACAGAAGGGCGGCACGCCGGTTGTTCTAACGGAAGCCAATACAACCTTCGAATGGGGAATTCGGAGCGGGGTACTCTTTGATCCGACAAACGAGAATTTATCCAAACTCGCCTGTAAGCATAACCCAGCCCACACCTGTGGCTGGAACGTATGGAATGTGTTTGACGTTTTCTACACCTGGGAGACAGGAGTCAATCACTGGAACCGGTTTACAGCCCTTAAGAAATCAGATGGCACCATCCTGAAATTTGACCCGCCACTGCAGGTTAAATATGTTCACAACGGCGATAGTTATACGGGTGCCACGTTCTACCTTGAGTATGCCGGTTTTGGTCAACTCCACGGGATCCCCGGAAAGTGCGTTAACTTTGAGACAGGTGTTGAGGAAGGTTGTGGGCAGAATTCGCGATGGATCCCACAGTTTAGCATCGCGGATGGTTCAACCGTCACCGATTACCTTGGGAAAATATACTACGTCAAGGCCCTCGAGAAGGAGCAGAGAATGGTGGTGAAGCCAACGTCGGACTGCTCTGCACTCACGCTGCAGGCGTATACGCTTCCGGATATCAGTGGGTATGCGGATCCCAACACTGGGACAGAGCCTACTGTTACCAATGCACCTGCCGTGATCGGAGGGATACTGCAGTAGTCATGGACAGAACAAGCCTGATCGCTTATCGGGTCTAAGCGATTGAACGTGGGGGGCCGCTTAATGCGGTCCCTTTTTTTGCCTATCTGACGGCTGAATGGCGGAGCGCTGGGTGAAGCGGCGTGAACCATCCCCTGTTGATCTCACAGGGGTGTGAGAAGCGTTATCTGGAGCTGGCACAATCTGGCTCCCCGGGCCGGATTCGAACCAGCGACCCGACGGTTAACAGCCGTCTGCTCTGCCAGCTGAGCTACCGGGGAATACCGAAGGCATAGGGGCGCATTGTATAGAGGCACCATTGAAGAGTCAATCCAATGTCTGGGCCCATTTTAGTTCGGGTATCGCAATCCCCGTGAGGGGTTCGATCCCTGGGGGAGAGAGGGAGGCGTCCCGAATTTGTGGTGGAACCTCGGGGGGGGTCTTTGAACGATTTTCACCTGCGCCTGGGCGTGAAGGGATCTTTGCGTGGGTTGTGATCCCTGCGGTGTAGGCAAGATGATCTCCAAAAATGGTTTCAATCTCCTTGTAGGTGGCGAGAGGGGGCCTGAAGCGGTGCGCGGTTTTATAATCGATTCGCTGGGTTGCCCTTAAAAAGGCGAGGGTTCCAGGAGAGAGGGCTGCTAACGCGGTGTCGCCCCCCACACATCGTGAACAAACCACTCCGCCCTCGGACAGGGAGAACTGTACCCGCTCTGGCGGCGGAGGGGCCTTGCATTTTAGGCATTGATCGAAGCGGGGCTGATAACCACTGCAATGGGTTAGCTTGATGACAAAGAGAAGCGAGGAGAGGGGGAGATTATTGCCTTGTTCTAACGCGGCGAGGCCTTCCCGAAGAAGCCGATAGGTGCGCAAATTCGGGTCTTCCTCCGGAGTCATCTTTTGAACAAGATGCACCATCTGGGAGGCCCGTTTGATCTTTTCCCAATCTTCGCGAAGCGGCTGGAACGAATGAACGATGTCCGTTTGATTGACGCGTGAGAGCTTTTCTCCCCCCTTCTCGAAGAGAATCAGGTTGATCTGGCTGAACGGTTCCAGGGCGGCCCCAAACCGGCTTTTCATCCGCCGGGCCCCGGCCGCGACCCCTTTCACTTTCCCCTTTTTCTCGGTGAAAAAGGTTACCAGCTTGTCGGCCTCGCCAAGTTTCATACTGGCCAGAACGATCGCAGGCGTGGTCAAAAGCGGCATGAGTGCCTCTAAACAGGGAAAGGGATGGCGCATTCTATCTGAACACGCCATCCCTTTCCAAGAGACAAACAAGGGAGAAGATCAAGTGATCT
>CAYRGU010000047.1:0-15023 GCA_964423845.1 uncultured Nitrospirota bacterium | reverse complement strand
CCCTGTTTCTTCCCCTCCCGCAGGGCCGCTTCCAACAGATCGGGTGGATAAAAAAAGTCGTTTCCGCAGATCAGGTCGATGACCTTTTCACCCGCGGCCTTTTTTCTGGCCAACGCCTGATAGAGGGGATTGATCTCTTTCTGGAAGGAGGCGGTCCGCGCTGAAAACATTTCGGTTTTTTTGAGTTTCAAGTGGGTAAATCCCCTCCTTTACTTTAAGGAGGGGTAGGGGAGGTTATCAGTTTTATTTGTTCTGCTATCCTTGACAAGACTTCCTCTAAATGTTCACAGATATCCCGATTGTTAAACCTCAATAAGTGAATCCCCAAGGCTTCAATTTGATCTTGCCTTTTTCTGTCAGACAACACGCCAACTTCCGTATAGTGAGAATCCCCATCCGCTTCGATGGCTAATTTCAGTTCGGGACAATAGAAGTCCACCACAAAATGCAGAATACTATATTGCCTCCTGAACTTATAACGCTCTAATTGCCTGCCCTTCAACCGGCTCCATAAGATAACCTCTGCCTGCGGCATATTGTTTCTCAGCGCTTTTCTCTTTATTTTTTGATCTGTTCTATTGAATACCTCGGCGATAGACCCCTCCTAACCTCCCCTCGCAGGGGTCGCACCCCTTACCAAGGGGAGGATTTAAAATGCGATACCCACTCAAAACTTCAAAGAGACAATCAAGGAATGGCCCTCGTCGCAAGAAACACGAATTGAGATGCCATACGAACCGATCCGTCGCACTAAAAACTAATCTGAAGCTGCGCCAGCGCCATGTTCTCTAAATTTGGTTTTGCCCGATCTTTTCGCCATTCATAGTTGAGCTGGGACCGGATTCCCCCCGAGAAGGCGTAACTGATTCCCACCGTGGTCCGGCGAATCTCATCGCCAGGCTGATGCGTGTCGGGGTCTAACCCTTCATGGCGGAGGGCCGATTCTATGTTTGGGGCACACTGGTAAGAGACGAGGAGATAGTAGCCGGCAAGTTTCGTATCTCCATCCCTCCCCGTCACCAGCTCTCCCCGGGCCAGGAACGTCTCCAGAGGACGAAATTCAACATCGCTCCCCACCCTCTCCCTCCGGGTATCTTTAGAGTTTTTCCCAAAATAGGCCGAACTCCCAAGCGTGAGCCGCCTGATTGGCGAGAGGGCGAGACGCCCGACCAGATCCTTAACATTATTTTCATCGGGGGTGTTGCTGCCAGACCCATTGACAATGGCGATGGCGTAAGAGAGGGGCCGAACCCCATCACTCACACGAACCCCGATATCACGCTCCTGAATAAGTCCCGATGGGATACTGGTGATCCCTTTCGAGCTTGCCTGCTCGTTGTTTGGATTTGTGATGAGCATCCGATTGATCAAGGGAAGATGCCGGGAAGCGGTTTGAATTTCAATGCCAAAGGGGATACGAAACTGGCCCAGCCTTAAAGAAAACTTCGGAGAGGGCGAAAAATCAATATAGGCGCTCCGTAGCGGGTTGTCTTTAACCGCCAGATCAGATTCGACGTAATAGGTGACCTGCGCATTGAGCTTCCCCTTGGCATAAATTTCCGCCCGCCGGATTGAAAAGGTGTTATCGGAAACACCGCTTCCGATCCCTTCGCTCTCGTCATTGGAATACTGGATCTGGAGATTGTTGATGCCAATTTTGATGAGGTCGGCGCCCGGACCGGCCCAGGCGGTGGGGGCGGGCTGCCCTCCTAAAACCAAAACCAGAAGAAAGAGTTGCCTGCATCGTAACCAGATGCCCGCCCACCGGGACCCGAAAGCCTGAATAACAATCATCCGTGGCACCCAAAAAAAAGATTAAAATGGCACGAAAAAAATCACCCGATACAGAATGAATAAACGCGGGCGAAGGTACCCCAAAGAAAGAGATCGTGTCAACAAAAACGTCTGTTTTGGCTTGACACGCAGGGGTTGCCAGCCTACTATCAGTGCCCTTGAGAGGGGTGCGACCCGGTGGCGCGGGCAGCGACAGCCTCTCTCTTTAACGTAGCGGGAATGGGGCAAGGAAATGAACGAGGTTTGGTCTTCTCACCAGCGGGAATTAGACGCGGTTGAAGCGTATATCCGGAAGGAGGTTGACTCCGAGGTCCCGCTCATTAATCATGTCATTCATCACATCATGCACAGCGGGGGGAAACGGATTCGTCCCCTCCTGGTGGTTTTATCTGCCAATCTTTGCGCGTACACGGGGAGGGATCATGTTGCCCTCGCGGGCGTGGTCGAGTTTATTCATACGGCCACCCTTCTCCATGATGATGTGATTGATGGGGCCAAAATTCGTCGGGGTTTTCCGGCGGCGCGCGTGCTGTGGGGAAATCGGGAAAGCGTTCTGGCTGGGGATTACCTCTACACCCTTGCGATGTGCCAGGCGGTCCGAATGGAAAATCTGGAGGTGAATGATCTTTTGTCCACGGCCTGTCGCAGGATGACAGAAGGAGAGACCCTGCAACTGGTCCACGACCATGACCTTCATTTGACCGAAGAGAATTATCTTCGGATTATCGAGTATAAGACTGCGGCCCTGATTTCGGCGGGCTGCCAGATGGGAGGCGTGATTTCGGGGGCCACCCACGAACAGAAGACCGCCTTAAGGAATTTTGGCACAAATCTGGGGATTGCCTTTCAGGTCGCGGATGATACCCTGGATTACATCGCCGATAAGAACCGCCTCGGCAAATCGCTGGGGAAGGACCTGAAAGAAGGGAAAATCACCCTCCCGCTTCTGCATCTTCTTCGGCACTGCAAACCGGAAGAGCGCACCCGGATAGAAAAGATCGCTCTCTCCGGAAAGGCGTCGAAGGAGGATTTGTCTGCCGCCATCGCGTTGATGCAAAAATATCACTCGACAGATTATGCCTTGGGACGGGCGAGTGACTACGTGAATCGTGCCAAGGGGGGGCTCTCCTCCTTTGAAGATTCTCCCGCTCGTCAGGCCCTCTTCGCGGTCGCCGATTACGTGGTTGGCCGAGACTGCTGAAGGGTCCGGCGCGGTTCTTTCTCCGCGACGCCACCGGGCCGACCCCTTTTCCCCTTAAACTCCCTTTAAAGAGCCGTTCATGTTTCAGACGATCCAGAAAATACTGCTTTGGACGGGAGGGGTGCTGTTTTTCGTTGGCGGGGTCCGCGTCTATCGGCTGGTTCGAGGCCACGAGGGGAACCTCCACTTTGCCCCGCAACTTCTGGCTGCCACGCTCTCCCTTTGGATTGCCTCGGTTATTTTCCGGATTGGACGCAAAAATGAGACGCTCATCCTTCGGGATGCCATCGCCCTGATCCGGTCGGGATCCCTCCTGATGATGATCTGGGGGTATCGCCTGTTTCTGCTTCTAAAAATGAACGGCCCCAATCTTTTTCTTTCCGCTTTGTTCGCCTGGACCTATTTGATCTTTGGAGGCGGGGTGATGGTCCTGGGATTAAAAATCAGCCGGTCCCTAAGACGCCCTTCATCCACCGGATTGGGGGAGAAGACGCTGTGAAGGGGTGGCGGAGACATCGGATGAAGGCCTATTTTGTCTTTGCCCTTCTCGCAGGTCTGGCCCTTCTGCTGTCCAATGTTTTTTTTCTACACCGCTATTTTTCAGGTTGATCGGGGTTCAACCCCCGAGCGATCGTGTTGCGCAGGTCCGGGTCGTGTTCCTGTCGGGCCGTCACAGTAAACCCGCCCTCCGGAAGCTGAAGCATTCGCTGGCTGAAACGATCAGGTGATCGACAATCTTCACCCCAATCGTTTCGGCGGCCAGAACAATCGCACGCGTGATCTGTTTGTCCTGCTCGCTTGGCGTCACATAACCATTCGGATGGTTGTGGGCCAGTACGAGCGCGGCGGCACCGCGCCGAAGGGCGGACTCGACAACCCGGCGCGGATAAACCGCTGCGCGATCGATCGTGCCTTCCTGGAGGGTCTCCATCCCATCGCGCAGCAGGCGATAGCCGGAGTCGAGATGGGCGACCTGAAAGACCTCGTTGTGAAGCGCCCCGATCCGCATACGCCAAGTGTCCGCGAGCCACGACAAGTCCGCGAGCCCTACGCGGGCCGCAGGCCCTGCGAGGGGTGCGGGCCCTGCGCGGGCCGCGAGAGGGGGCTGATCCTCCCCCCCCTGCTGGAGGTAGAGCGTCGCCGCCGCCTTGATGATCTTGAGCGCGACGGGCGTGACCGATCCGAGGCCCTTGATCGTCTGAAGTTCCTCGACGGGCGCGTCGAGAATGGCCCGTAAGTGTCCGAAGCGGGCAATCAGCGCCTTGGCGGGGGGCTTCACGTCGGATCGAGGAACGGCGAGGGTCAGCAATAGCTCCACGACTTCGTAGTCGGCGAAGCCCTCGATGCCGCTCTTCAGGAAGCGCTCGCGAAGCCGCTGTCGATGGCCAAGGGAATGGGCGTCGTCACGAGGGCCACGAGCCCTGCGAGGGCTGCTATCCCCTTTCGGGATGCCCCTCATGGGCAAAATGCCCCGTTTTGAATCATTTCAGAAACCGTTTCAATCTCCGCTTGCATGGAGCGATCCGCCGCAAGCGAGGGAACCTTTGCGCGAAGTCGTTTCAGGGCCGAAGCGACGCCCACGCCAGGTTTTAAGGGCCGATGAAATTCCACCCCCTGCCCTGCGGCTAAAATTTCAATGGCGAGGATCGCGGAGACGTTTGCGATGACCTGGGTCAGTTTCAGCGTAGCGCCCATTGCCATGCTGACATAATCTTCCTGATTGGCAGAGGTGGGAATGGAATCAACCGAGGCCGGATGGGAAAGCAGTTTGCACTCCGAGACCAGGGCGGCGGCGGCGACCTGCGGGATCATAAAACCGCAGTGAAGACCGGGCTGACGGGTGAGAAAAGGGGGGAGGTTAATCCCCTGGGGATCGATCATCTGGGCGATACGCCGTTCCGAAATGGCTCCCAGATGCGTGATCGCGATCGCCAGAAGGTCGGCGGCCAGCGCAATGGGATGTCCGTGAAAGTTTCCCCCCGCGAGAACCTCGCCCTCTTCGTGAAAGACCAGTGGATTGTCCGTGACGCTGTTCATCTCGGTGGTGAAAACACCCCGCACGTAGCCGATCGCATCCAGGACCGCACCATGCACCTGGGGGATGCAGCGAATGGAATAAGGATCCTGCACACGCTCACAACGGATATGCGATTCCCGGATCTCGCTTTTCTCAAGGAGCGCCAAGAGCGTTGCGGCGACCTGCCTCTGGCCTGGATGGGGTCGCAGGGCGTGGATTCTGGGATCAAATGCGGTGGGCGTTCCCATGAGGGCCTCAAGCGACAGGGCCCCGGCCACGGTGGCCGTTTTGGAAAGTCTCTCCGCAGAGATCAGGGCCAACAGTCCCAGCGAAAGGGCCACCTGGGTGCCATTGACCAAAGAGAGACCCTCCTTCGCCTCTAATACCATCGGGGCAAGACCTGCGGCCTTTAAGGCGGCGGCCCCGGACAGACGCTTGCCCTGATAGAGGGCCTCCCCCTCGCCGATCAGCAGTCCGGCAAGATGGGCCAGGGGGATCAGATCGCCACTTGCGCCAACCGATCCACGCGAGGGGATCACGGGATACAGCGATCGGTTCAGCATCTCAATCAGCCGTTCCACCACCCGGGGCCGGACCCCAGAATAGCCGAAGCTCAAGGTGCGCGCCCGGAGCAGCAGAATCCCCCGTGTTTGCGTTGGGGTCAGCGGCGGCCCCACGCCACAGGCATGGCTTCGGATCAGGTTGACCTGAAGCGCTCGAAGGTCCTGATCCGGAATTCTTTGGCTCGCAAGTTTTCCAAACCCGGTGGTGACCCCGTAAATCACCTGATGTTCTGCCACCGCCTGGTCGATCACCTTGCGGGAACGGTTCATCTTGCGGAGGGCGTCTGCGGCAAGACGCACGGGCCGAAGATCAAAGACCACGTCATGGAAGTCCGAAAGGGTGAGCGGTTTTTCCGTTAAAAAAAGCGGTTTCATGCGGCCTGCGTGTCAGGGAAGATTTAGGTTCCTTTGAGCTTCAAGTGGGTCAATCCCCTCCTTTACAAGGAGGGGGAGGGGAGGTATCAGTTTTATTTGTTCTGCGGCGAGACACCCCTCCTAACCTCCCCTCGCAGGGGGTCGCACCCCTTGGCAAGGGGAGGATTTAAAATGCGATACCCACTCAAAACTTCAAAGAGCCAAGATTTAACGAGGAGCGACTCAATACTCCCGCCAGCTTTTAATCTCCAGATCCTCAAGACGGTACTTGCTGGTCGCCTCCATAAATCGGCGGGCCAGCGGAAGATTGGTGATCAACGGCACGTTGAAATCAACGGCGGCACGGCGAATCATATAGTCGTTGGTCAACTCCCGTTCCTGGAAGTTTTTAGGAATGTTGATGACCAGATCCACTTGACGCTCCCGGATCAGACTGATCGCGTTGGGGTCTCCCGCCTCAAGCGGCCAGGAAACCGAGGTCGCGCCAATGCCATTTTCGTTCAAGAAATCGGCCGTCCCGTGGGTGGCATAAAAACGAAGCCCCATCTCGTGCCACAGTCGCAGGCTCTTTAAAAGCTCCGCCTTGCTTTCGATGGGGCCGCTTGAAACCAGAACACGCGTCACCGGGAGGCGATACCCCACGGAAAGCATCGCCTTCAAGAAGGCCTCTTCAAAGTCACGCCCCAGACAACCCACCTCGCCCGTCGAGGCCATCTCCACGCCCATCGTGGGGTCGGCCCCGTGCAAACGGGTAAACGAAAACTGCGGCGCCTTGACCCCGACGAAGTCAAATTCAATAAAAGATTTTTCGGTCTTCTGAAACGCCGCGCCCATCATCACTCGCGTCGCAAGATCAATGAAGTTCACCCGATAGACCTTGGAAACAAAAGGAAAGCTCCGGGAGGCCCTCACATTGCACTCAATCACATGAACCTCGTTATCCCGCGCCACGAACTGGAGGTTAAACGGCCCATGAATGCAAAGCGCCCGGGCGATCTGTTGGCTGATCCGCTGGGCCTGCTTGATCGTTTCCAGAAAGGTGCGTTGCGCCGGCAACACCAGCGTCGCATCGCCTGAATGCACGCCCGCCTTCTCCACATGCTCCGAGATCGCATGAAAAATCAGTTCGCCCTGTTGGGCCACGGCATCAACGTCAATCTCCTTCGCATCCTGAATAAACTTGCTGATCACGACGGGATGCTCACGATTGATCACGGTGGCGGCCTCGACAAATTTGAGCAACTCCTCTTCATGACTTGCCACCGCCATGGCCGCGCCGCTTAAGACATACGATGGACGAATCACCACCGGATAGCCGACCTTCATCGCGAAACGCTTCGCCTCGGAAAGCGAGGCGGCCTCAATCCAGGCGGGCTGTTTAATTTGCAATTCATCCAGAAGCGATGAGAATTTCTTCCGGTCTTCCGCGCGATCAATCGACTCGGCAGCGGTCCCCAATACCTTCAACCCCAATCGGGAGAGTTGCATCGCCAGGTTGTTGGGAATCTGGCCCCCCATCGAGACGACAATCCCCTCGGGATTCTCCTTGCGATAAATTTCGCGCACGCTCTCCAGGGTAATCTCATCAAAATAAAGGCGGTCGCACTCATCGTAATCGGTGCTGACCGTTTCCGGATTGTAGTTGACCATGATGGTCTTAACACCCAGCTCCCGCAGCGTGCGCACGGCATTGACACAACACCAGTCAAACTCCACGGAGCTGCCGATCCGATAGGCGCCAGAGCCAAGCACCATCACCGAACGAGCGGGCTCCGGCGTGACATCATCTTCCACGCCATGATAGGTGAGATAAAGATAATTGGTCCGCGCCGGAAATTCCGCCGCCAGGGTGTCAATCTGCTTGACCGAGGGGTGAATGTCATAGCTGTCGCGAAGCGATCGAATCTGCGCCTCATCGCAATGCAGAATCTCTCCAATCTGACGATCCGAAAACCCATGCTGCTTCGCCTCCCGCATCATGGGGGAAGGCAGTATCCCATTTTTATATTCCTGGAGACGGACCTCCAGATCGCGGATCCGTTTCAGTTTATACAGAAACCAGCGGTCAATGTGGGTGAGTTCATGAAGACGATCCACAGAAATTCCTTTTCGGATCGCCTCGTAGAGGACAAAGAGACGTTGGTCCGTGGGCTGATGAAGCGCCGACGTCACCTCTTTCATCTCTTCCATCTCCGGGGACGCGGTCAGTCCGGACAGACCAATCTCCAGCATCCGGACCGCCTTTTGAATCGCTTCCTCGAAAGAACGGCCAATCGCCATCACCTCGCCGACGCTCTTCATCGCGCTGCCAATCTGTCGGGTCACATGGCGGAATTTCTTTAAATCCCAGCGCGGCATCTTCACCACAATGTAATCCAGCGCGGGCTCAAAACAGGCCTGGGTGGTTTGCGTGATCGGGTTTTTAATATCGGTCAGCGCATACCCCAGCGCAAGCCGCGCGGCCGTTGCGGCGAGCGGGTAACCCGTTGCCTTGGACGCCAATGCAGAGCTTCGCGAAAGCCGCGCGTTGACCTCGATGACCCGGTATTCCTCCGAGCGGGGATGAAGCGCAAACTGGATGTTGCACTCGCCGATAATTTCAAGATGGCGAATGGTCCGAATCGAGATCTCCCGCAACAGGTGATATTCATGATCGGTCAACGTTTGACTGGGGGCCACCACAATGCTCTCGCCGGTGTGAATGCCCAGCGGGTCCATATTTTCCATATTGCAAACGGTTATGCAGTTGTCGAGGCGATCCCGAACCACCTCATACTCGATCTCCTTCCACCCCGTCAGGGACTCTTCCACGAGAATCTGCGGGGTATGAGAAAGCGCACGGCTGGCCAACTCCTTGAGCTCTTTCGGATCGGCGCAGATCCCTGAACCGAGTCCCCCCAGGGCGTACGCAATCCGGATCATCACCGGGAAGCCAATCTCATCCGCCGCCGCGAGGGCCGCCTCCACGCTCCCGGCCGCGAGACTCCGAGGCGTCTTCACGGAAATCTGGTTCAGCTTTTTCACAAACAGATCCCGGTCTTCCGTTTCCAGGATGGTCTGGACGGGCGTCCCCAGCACCCGAACATTATATTTTGCGAGGAGGCCCATCCGGGAAAGCTCAATCCCGCAGTTCAAGGCGGTCTGACCCCCAAAGCCAAGGAGAATCCCGTCCGGCCGCTCTTTCTGGATCACCCGCTCCACAAAGTAAGGGGTCACCGGCAGGAAATAAACCTCATCCGCGAAGTTTTCAGAGGTTTGAATGGTGGCGATATTGGGATTGATCAGGATCGTCGTGATCCCTTCTTCTTTCAGCACCTTGATCGCCTGACTCCCGGAGTAGTCAAACTCCCCCGCCTCGCCAATTTTTAAAGCGGCGCTTCCGAGAACGATTACTTTTTGAAGGCCATGCGCGCTCATAACCCTTTCACAAATTCATCAAAGAGGAAGGCGGTATCCGTGGGTCCCGGCGCCCCTTCGGGATGGAACTGAACGCTCATGAATGGAAGCGACTTATGACGGATGCCCTCGTTGGTGCTGTCATTGGCGTTAAAAAACCAATGTTCCCAGTCGTCGGGAAGGGTCCGATCATCCACCGCGAAACCATGATTCTGGGAGGTGATAAAGCAACGGCGGCTGGCCACCTGAATGCAGGGCTGGTTCTGTCCCCGATGCCCATATTTCAGCTTGTAGGTGTCTGCCCCTGCCGCGAGGGCGAGTAGCTGATGTCCCAGACAAATCCCAAAAATCGGGACCCGCAGGCGCATGGCGCGTCGGATATTTTCAATCGTCGCGACACATCGCTTCGGATCGCCGGGTCCATTCGAGATGACAATCCCATCCGGGGGCCGTAGGCCCTGTGGGTTTCTCTGGAGGGGGTCGGCCCCTGCGAGGGGATCGGCATCCCAGGGGATACGGGTCACGGTCAGACCGCGAGAAAGCAGGCTGCGGAGGATATTGGCCTTACAGCCGCAGTCAATCAGCACCACATGCTTTGGGCCGCCCTTGTAGAGGATCGGTTCCGGAATGGAAACCTGCGCCACCAAATCATCCTGATTGGGATCATGGAACGCCACCGGCTGGTCATTGCAGATGATCTGGCCCAGCATCGTCCCTTTTTCCCGTAACCGCTTGGTCAGCGCGCGCGTGTCCACGCCGAAGATCGCCGGCACTTTTTGGTCCTTCAGCCAATCCCCCAGACTGGTTACCGCCTGCCAGTGGCTAAACGCCATCGAATAATCGCTGACGACCAGGCCGGAAACATGGGCGACGGGGGCCTCGGCCCCCACCGCCAGATGGTTTTCATGGGTGATTTTTGGAATGCCGTAGTTGCCAACGAGCGGGGAGGTGAGCACCACAATTTCCCCTTTGTAGGAAGGGTCCGTCAACGTTTCGGTATACCCGGTCATCCCCGTATTAAAGACACACTCCCCGCTGACCGATCGCGGATCGCCAAACGATTGCCCCGGGTAGAGGGTGCCATCTTCAAGCTTCAGGTAGGCGTGCACGGTTAAATCAGGTCCTTAAAAAGGTCGACTTGGGTTGGCACTTGATGCGGTTGAAATTGCAGGACCGGATTGTAGTGACCGTCCCCCAAAAAAGCAACCGCAGGGCCTTATCAGTGGGGCCGCTTCCCCTTCACGTCCAGATGATCCCGGAGGGCATCCCCCAGCACGTTGAGCGCCATGACCACCGACATCATGGCAAGCCCCGGGATCACCGTGAGATGCGGGGCCAAAAGCAGGAAGGAACGGCCATCCGCGAGCATCGCCCCCCAGCTTGGCGCAGGGGGTTGCGCCCCAAGTCCCAGAAACGAGAGGCTCGCCTCCGTAACAATGGCCCCAGCCATGCCAAACGTCGCCTCCACAATCACCGGGGCCAGGATATTGGGCAGAAGATGGCGCACAATCACCCGGGCAGAACCGGCCCCCATGGCCTGGGCCGCTACCACGTAATCTTCCTCTCTCACAATCAGCATCTGTCCCCGGATCATCCTGGCGTAGCCGGTCCATCCAAGCAGCGAGATGGCAATCACCACATTGTGCAGACTGGGGCCCAGTACCGCAGCAAAGGCAATGGCAAGAAGCATCCCCGGAAAGGCAAGAAAGATATCGACCAGGCGCATCAGGATTTCATCCAGCCATCCGCCAAAAAATCCAGACAGCGCGCCAACGATCAGTCCAATGGAAAGGGAAATCAAGACGGAGAAAACGCCAATCCCCAGGGAAATCCGCGCCCCGTGTAAAATGCGGCTGAACAGGTCCCGTCCCAGTTTATCCTGGCCCAACAGATGAGACGGGGACGGAAGCGATAGCCCCTCCCGGAGGACCTGATCCATCGGATCGTACGGAGAAAGCGACGAGGCAAAGAGGGCCGCCATCACAAAAAGTCCCAGCAGGGCAAGACTGCCGATCACGCCAAAGTTTCGCATGATTCGGGGCAGCCCTTTTCGTCTGAACGAGTCCATCACGATTGAATCCTGATCCGGGGGTCCGCGACCGCATAAACCAGATCGACCAGCAGATTGACGCAAAGGTAGGTCATGACAATAACCAGGATGCAGCCTTGCGCCAGGGGATAATCGCGGCTTGAAATGGCCTGGAGGGTAAGACGCCCGAGGCCCGGCCAGGCAAAGATCGTCTCGGTGATAATCGCGCCGGTCAACAGGGCGCCGACCTGCAGGCCAATCAGGGTGAGCAGGGGGATCAGGGCGGAACGACAGGCATGTTTTAGAATGACCTGCCATTCCGGCAGACCTTTGGCGCGCGCCGTCGTGACAAACTCGGACCGAATGACTTCCAACAGCGAGGCGCGAATCATCCGCACCAGAATCGCCGACATCCCCATCCCCAAGGTCAGTGCCGGAAGAACCAGCGATACGACGCCCTGACGACCGGAGACCGGGAACCAGCCAAGCTTCAGAGAGAAGAGAATCATCAAAAGCGGGCCCAGCAGAAAATTCGGCAGGGAGGTCCCCAATACGGAGAAAAAGAGAATGCCCCGGTCGACTGCGGAATGGGCGTAAACGGCCGCAGCAACACCCAGGGGAACCGCAAGGCCCAGCGCGATGACCATCGCGGCAAGGGTCAACGCCAGCGTGGCCGGGTAGCGCTCCAGGATCATCGCGGCAACCGGCTTCTGGGTGCTAAACGACTCCCCCAGATCCCCGTGGACCAGGGCGGTGATAAATCGCTGATACTGAACCTTGCGGGGCTGATCCAAATGGAGGGCGGATCGAAGGGCCATGCGGTCAGCCTCTGCGGCCCGCTCTCCCAACATCAGGTCAACGGGGTCTCCCGGAATCGCGTGCAGCAGAAAAAAAATAAGCGTGACGGCGCCGAGGGCGATGGGAACCATCAGGAGCAATCTGCGGATCAGAAAGCGTGCCATACGCGCCTTCTCATTCTTTCGTCAGGGCAATGTTAATCAGACGAATTCCAAGGAAGAAGACAATGCCGGCTAAAATAACGACATAGCCGGTAAAGATCCAGAAAATCAGGGGACGGCTCTGAAAAAGTTCGTGGCCGACATAGATGCCAACCAGCACCGCCACGACGCAGATGAGCGCGAAAAAGGTGTGAATGACTTTTTTGGCTCTTTGGCGTTTCAAGTGCTTAATTCCCCCTTAGAAAAGGGGGCCAGGGGGTTGTCATAGGTCTTTCCCTTGTTTCCCGCTTGAAACGCAAAAGAGCCACTTTTTTAATCCAATTCATTCTCATTCCTCACGCATTCATGCCACCGACGTCGTGCTTGAGGCCAGCGCCTCAAAAAGCACCACTGCCGCCGGATGGTTCATCGAAGGCACACACGCTAACGCCTCAATCGTGGCCTCCCGAATTTTAGAAAGACTCCCAAAGTGTTTCAATAGGGCAAAACGCCGCGTCGGCCCGATGCCCTTGATTTCAGAAAGGGGCGAGGCCAGCATTGCCTGGCCTCGAATCTTTCGATGGTAGCTCACCGCGAAACGGTGGGCCTCATTGCGAACTTCGCAAAGCAGGCGTGTCTCGGGCGCGCCCACCTCCAACACAACAGGCGCCGGACTGCCCGGAAGATAGACCCGCTCTCCACGAGACCCCTTTTCCTTGGCCAGGCCAATGACGTCCATCGCCTCCCGCCCAAAACGCTTTAAGACCTCACAGACGGCAGAGACCTGCCCGGCCCCCCCGTCAATTAAAATAAGATCGGGGAGAGGCCCTTCCTGCGATGCGGCCATCCGCCGGGAGAGGACCTCGGCCATCATTCCAAAATCATTCGCGCCCTGAATTGTTTTAATCTTAAAATGGCGATAGTCCGATTTTTTGGGCCGTCCTCCTTCAAAAACCACCCTCGATCCAACGGCGCTGGTCCCCATGATATTTGAAATATCATACCCCTCAATCCGCTCCGGGAAATGGGTCAGGCCAAGCAGGGATTGCAGTGCAAGAAGCCGCTCGGTTTCCGGCCCCTGCGAGGGGTGCGGCCCCTGCGAGGGGTGCGACCCCTGCGAGGGATGCGATCCCTGCGAGGCGCCATGAGTTAAATGATCCGAAAGCCACAGCCTTGCATTCTCCCGTGCCAAATCCACAAGACGTGCCCCCTGTCCCCGGACGGGGGCCACGAGGCCGACGGCCCGCCCACGCTGATCGGACAGCCATTTCGCAATCGTCTCTCTCTGTGAGAGTGCCTTGGAAATCAGGATGGTCCCCGGGATATGCCCCTCCTGACTGTAAAATTGCTGGAGAAAGGGGGTGAAAATCTCTTCCTCGGAGAGGTCTGCGGCATTTTCAAAGAGAAAGCCTTTCTTCCCGATCAGAAGCCCCCCCCGGACAAAAAGAATATAGACCGCCACCCGCTCGCGCCCGTGCCCCCGCGCCAGCGCGATCACGTCCTGATCCTCCATCTTCGACGAAGCGACTCTTTGGCGTTCAAGGGCCCGTTTCACGCTTGTGATTTGATCCCGAATCCGCGCCGCCTCCTCAAACTTGCAGGCATCGGCCTGCCGCTGCATCTCTTGCTTCAAAGCGTGCACAAGGATCTGATCCTTCCCTTCCAGAAAGAGCCGCACCTTTTGCATCATCTCCTGGTAAGCCGCTTTGGATTGAGACCCCGTACAGGGGGCGAGACAGCGTTTAATCTCAAATTCAATGCAGGGTCGCTCGGCCGTGCCATCCATCTCAATCGTGCAATTCGGAAGGGGAAAGATCTTTCTCAACAGACGCAACATCTCGTAGAGTCCCCCCGTCGGAACATACGGCCCAAAATAGAGGGCCCCATCCTTCTTCATCCGCCGAACGATCGAGAGGCGGGGATAATCGTCCTGAAGTGGAAGCCGAAGGAAGGGGTAGTTTTTGTCATCCTTCAAAACAACGTTATATTTCGGACGATGCCGCTTGATCAGGTTTCCCTCTAAAATCAGGGCCTCGAGTTCACTGCCGGTGGCGATAATTTCGATGTCCGATACCTTTTCGACCATGGCGCAAATTCTGGGACTGACCTCTCTCCCCCGCTGAAAATAACTCTTCACCCGATCGCTCAAGACCTTCGCCTTGCCGATGTAGAGGATCTCCCCCTTCTTCCCCTTCATCAGATAGACCCCCGGTCCACGGGGCAAGGCCTCTATCTTCTGCATTAGCGCCGGAGACAAACCGTTAGAGGTCATGCCCACTCCTACCTGATAACCGAGATAGACTTTACAGCCATTTGATTTATCTTGTCATCGTGAGAACCCGAGGGGTTCGTGACGATCTCATTCATCTTAAGATTACGCATGGGCAAAATCAACGCCGTCTAACACGTTGATTTTGTGAGGAAAGAAAAAGTAACACCTTAGCAGGTTGTTGAAAACCTCATGATTCAACAACCAGCTAAGAGGCTGTCTGCATCTTTTTTCCCGTGGCTGAAAAAAGCCATGGAGGGACTTTTTCAGCGCCCTGTTAGAAAATCCTCCCCTTAGCAAGGGGAGGTCAGGAGGGGTTTATTCAAAGACACCTGATAGAACAGAACGAAAAATAAAAAGAAAAGCGTTGATAACCTCCCCTCCCCCTCCTTGAAAAGGAGGGGATTTTCCTGCTTTTTTCTAATGCGTAATCTGGGTTGA
>CAYRGU010000046.1:0-10231 GCA_964423845.1 uncultured Nitrospirota bacterium | reverse complement strand
AAGGGGATGGCGTTGTTCGTTACACATTGGGAAATTACGAGGCCTATCAAGAGCGATTAAAAAGGGAGGCCGCCGAACGGAAGAATAAATCGGGAAGCGCTTCTGCGTCGCGTGCCAAAATTAAAGGCGGTACGCCGCCTGCGATCGCCCCGCCCGCTGTGGCGCAGGTTAAGACCAAGAAGGGATTGAGTTCGAAAGAGCAATCGGAGTTAAAGGAAGTCGAGCGCACCATCGAGAAACTCGAAGTGCGCAGAAAAGAGTTAGAGTGTTTTCTGGCCAATCCAGGGTCAGGGGCTACGGGGGATACAGGCAAGATCGTTGCGTGGTCAACCGAATTTGCGGAGATCGAAGCAGGTCTTCAAGAGAACGTCTCTCGTTGGGAGCGCTTGGCTTCTCAACAAAGCGGGTGAAGCCGCATCACCATGAAATCCTCCGTGATGTCTGGGCGGAGCTGAACAAGTGATGTTTTGGCAGGGTTGATGATGTAGGGGTTTCTTTGCCACGCAAAAAATGGCTTTTTCGACGGAATTTAGCTTGACATTACAGACCTATAGATATAATTGACTCAAGAAGTGTGAGTCACACTAACCGGGAGGGGGAGATGAAAAGATATGTAGTGTTATTCCTTTTGATGACTGTCATTTTACCCGGATGTGCAGCCATGCTCCCAAAGATTGAATCCCAGCATCCTGTCGGCTATTCCGAGCTTGTGAGGATGGTTCCTGAATGTAAAACCACGACCCTCGATAATTATGGGGCTTGCCTAATAGCATCCCAGATGATTGAAAGCTCCTCTCCCAAGAAAGCCACAGTCAAGTTCATCACCCACTGGGAAGAGACTTCCTTCGGAGAGGCTGATCGGAAGCAAAAGGCAGGAGAATCAGTGCAAGCTTTTAGTCCAACCTCCGGGGTTCTTCATGAGGCCGTTTGGGGGTCAGTAAAGAGCGATGCGATGGCCGCAACAGAAAGAATTGTCCTGCCCGTTTTGAGACAAATCTACAAATCTTCTGACGACGATTACAGTAAAAGGCTACTTCAGCATTTAGACCTGATTGTAATTAGCTCAAAGAGCTCATTTGATTCCTTCCGTGAAGCACATACACAGGCATTCAGCGCAGGACTATCAGGGGGATCCAATAAATAAAGAGGGTGTGGAACGGGGCTAATTAACCGCCAATTTTTCTGGTTCCTCGTAAACCGCTACCCAGCCGGCCGGATCTTTAAAGATACGGATACATTTGATCTTCCGTTCGTCGGTTAGATCAAACCAATGCCGTGTATACGCCGGAACCATCAGGAGGTCGCCCGCCTCCACCAGCACATCAAAAATCAGATCCCCCTTCCGGATGGTGAAGATCCCACTGCCGTCAACGACAAATCGAACTTCGTCATCGGTATGGTGGTGTTCCTTCTTGAACTTCTCCAGAATGGCATTCAGGTTGGGTGTGGCCTCTGATACAACAATCAGGTCTTGCGTCAGATAACCTTGACGGGATCTTAAATCAGAAACCTCCCCCTCATAGAGATCAAGAATCTTCTGCTTCTCTTCAGGACTCAAGGTATATGGCTCCCGAAGATCTTCGTTAAGCCGCTCCACCCCCCAGGACTCAAAAAGAATTCCTTGTTGACCCAGGTAGGCCGCCACCTCTTCGTTTCCTGAAAAGTACTCTTTGCTCCCCCGAACCTGAACCGTTGCCATTTCTTCCTCCCTGTTGTGATTTGACTTATTTGTTAGAGGGTGACGACTGCCGAGAATCCCCCTTGAACGGGTGATACAGAAATAAAGCCACCGGATAGTAGTACGGATCGATGAGGGGGTCAACCCACTTTATTTTTTGTCAAGCCACAGAGAAATTCCTGACAAGTTCTTGAAAAGTCTTAGCGATCACACCCCCTTGTAAAAACCCTTGATGATCGGAGGGGCAACCGACTATAATGCCCCCTCTTGGAATTTTTTTGCAACCCTGTCCGTTGGATTGTTAACCGCCAGTTTAATTCCCCTGACCAATCACTATGCTCTCTCTCCTGAACATGACAAAACGCTTTGGGGCCCGCGTCCTCTTTTCAGAGGCCTCTCTCTTTGTCAACTATGGGGAGCGGATTGCACTCATTGGGCCCAATGGACAGGGGAAGACAACGCTGTTTGAAATCATTGCGGGACACCTCTCCCCGGACTCCGGACAGGTGGTCATCTCAAAAAATACCCTGGTCGGTTATCTCCCGCAGGAGATTCCCGCGCTGCGAGGGAAGACCATTCTCGAAGAGGCCCTCTCCGGATGCGAATCGGTGACCCAGATGGAAGAGACCCTCAAACGGATCGAGCGGGAGATGGAGGAGGTCTCGGAGATCGAAGAGAAGGGGCGCCTCGGCTTGCACTACGCCGAACTTCATGCCCAGTACGAAGCAAAAGGTGGCTATAACCTGGAGTACCAGGCCAAGCAGGTTTTATCCGGCCTGTCGTTCAAAGAAGAGGTCTTTGGGAAAAAGACCGACACCCTTAGCGGCGGATGGCTGATGCGTCTGGCCCTTGCCAAGCTCCTGTTGTCGCAGCCGGAAATTCTCCTTTTGGATGAGCCGACCAATCACCTGGATCTGCTCTCGCTGATCTGGCTGGAGGGATTTTTAAAGCGATACCCCGGCGCCATCCTCTTTATTTCGCATGACCGCCCCTTCATCAATGGCCTGGCCGAACGGGTGGTGGAGGTCGATCATGGCGATCTGGTCAGTTACACCGGGAACTACGACGACTATCTTGTGGCACGGGAAGAGGCCGCAACCATTGAGAAGTCAACGTATGAAAATCAGCAGAAGAAGATCGGAGAAACCCAGCGATTTATAGACCGGTTCCGGTATCAGGCGACCAAGGCGAAACAGGTGCAAAGCCGGATCAAGACGTTAGAGAAGATGGACAAGGTGACGATCACGCAGGATGCGAAGCGCGTTCGATTTACCTTCCCACAGCCTCCCAAGGGTGGCGCGGAGGTGATCTCTCTTGTGGGGGTGGATCAGTCGTATGGCACAAGGAAGGTCTATCAGAATCTGAATCTTGTCATACAACGTGGGCAGAAGGTCGCCCTTGTTGGCCCGAATGGCGCCGGGAAATCGACCCTCATCAAACTTCTGGCCGGGACCCTTCCCCTCGATCGGGGAGAGAGGCAGCTCGGTCATGGGGTGTTGGCCTCCTATTACAGCCAGCATCAGTTAGAAACCCTCCACCCTGCCCACACGGTGCTTCAGTCGATTCGAGAGGCGGCGCCCGAGGGATCCCAGTCGTTTCTCAGGGGGATTCTGGGGGCCTTCCTCTTCTCTGGGGACGATGTTGAAAAACAGGTCTCGGTCTTAAGCGGAGGGGAAAAAAGCCGACTTGCGCTTGCGCGGATGCTGGTCAAGCCGGCCAATTTCATCCTGCTGGATGAACCGACCAATCATCTTGACATCCCCTCTCGGGATGCGCTTGAGGCTGCCCTGTCGTCTTTTACTGGAACGCTTTGTTTCATTACGCATGACCGTCACCTGATTCGCCAGGTCGCTGATATCATCATCGAGGTCGAGGGGGGGCAGGTCACCCCCTACTCCGGCGACTATGCCTACTACCTCTACAAAAAGGAGGCCCAGAAAGAGTCCTCCCCCACGTCGGGTCCCAAGGAGACGCCCCCCAAGGGGTCAATGGAAACGGCCCGGAAATCGGTGGGATCCAACGGATCACTGCGGCAGAACCGTTCCCAAAAAGGGGGTGGTGCCCTGAAGAAAAAGATCGAAACCCTTGAGACCCGTCTCGAGGTCAAACAGAAAGAGTTTGAATCGGTCACCCTTCTCTTGGCCGATCCCACCCTGTATCAGAAGACCAGCCGGTTTTATGAACTCATGGAACAGCATGCCCGATTGAAAGAAGAAATCGCGAAAGAAACTGAAGCGTGGGAGAAACTCTCTACCGACTATGAGGCGCTCATTCGTGGCGAGGCCGCCGCGCTTCCAAGGGTTTGAGTTGACTCTTCCCACAGGCGAGTTAAGGAGGGGATAACATGACAGAAGAGATCAGCAAAGATCAGCTTTTTTTGGAAGTTACGGCAAACCTGGTTCGATTTTATACCTTCACGGGGCATGCGCTGCGGGCCTTAACCGACGAATCTGCCGCAGCCCAGCTCTCTCCCGGACAGGTGGAGGCCCAATTAACTTCGATCTGGGCGGCCCTTGTCCCTAGGCTTGCTCACAATCCCGTGGTCCAGAAAAAACTTCAGTGTTTTTATCAGGAAACAGGGGAACTGATCCGAGATTTTCAGCGTTTAAAAAAGGATGATCCCGCCTTTGAGGAGATGACACAAGACGTCATTCGACGCGCCGGAAATGCCAAAGAAAAGTCCGCCGTCTTAAGCGACCTGGTTGCCCTTTTCCGAAGCCTTTAGCCGATCCCCTTACAGACAAAAAAGCGGGTTGATTTGAATGGAGAGTGCAATGGCCTTCAGTGTGCCTGGTGAATCCCCAAAAATCTCCGCCATCGTCTGCACCTGGAACCCGTGCGGCCCTGCTTAAAGAATCGCTTCGCTGTCTGATTCATCAGACGCTTGCGGCTTCCCTCTATGAGGTGATTGTTGTGGATAATTCATCCACGGATGACACCCCGACAGTGGTCAAGGAGGCGGCTTTAATCTCCGACAGAACGATCCGTTATGTTTATGAGCCGTTGCTTGGTTTGAGCCAGGCGAGAAATCGCGGCCTGAAAGAGGCCAAAGGGGAGATCCTCTTTTTCACAGACGATGACTGCATGGCGAACCCGGGTTGTCTTAAGAATCTCATGCAGGCTTATCAGGATCCGGCGGTCATGGGGGTGGCTGGCCGTGTGATGACCGTCTTTTCAGAAGGGGTGGTGGAACAGATGGGTCTTCCTGAAGATCTTCTGAAGACGCTTTTCTTTCATGGATTCGATATGGGAGAGGGGCCTGCGACCCTCCCCGCAGGAGTTTCCCCCATCGGAGCCTGCATATCATTCCGTAAATTGCTGGTATCACAGATCGGAGAGTTTAGGCTGGATCTGGGCTTAAAAGGAGACTTCCTGGGCGAGGGGGAGGAGACCGAGTGGTGCCGGAGGTTCTTTGCGCAGGGACTTGTCTTTCGCTATGCCCCAGGGGTCCGGGTAGACCACCTTATTCCCGCTGACCGTCTGACCAGAAAATACCAAAGAAAGGCGGCCTTTGAAAGGGGGCAAACTCGGTTTAAACGAAAGTATGGCACGGGGCTTACGGGTCCAAAACGGGTTTTTCTATTTGTCTACTTCAGTCTCGCATTAGGATGGATTGCGCTGTTTCTTGCCATCACTTCTGTTCATCGCACCGCCCGCTTCAAGCTTACCTCGAAGCTGTGGGACAGGCTTGGGCTACTTTACGCCGTTAGGTTCCTTTAAGTTTCAAGTGGGTAAATCCCCTCCTTTACAAGGAGGGGTAGGGGAGGTTCTTTTGATCTGTTCTTATTGAATCCCTCGGCGATAAACCCCTCCTAACCTCCCCTCGCCAAGGGGAGGATTTAAAATGCGATACCCACTCAAAACTTAAAAGAGGTGTCCGCTGCGTCTGTATTATGAGGACACCATAAAATATGAATGTCTCCATCGCTCCATGCGCCTGTTCTTTTTTTATCTTTTTTAGTATATTCCCACTCCGTACTCGTTCCATCTTAATGGCCATATCAACCATAGAGGAGATCAGAAATGGGTCCTGCCACAGAATCTGAATTTAAGGGGAATCCAATGTTGGTTTTAAGCCAGGGACCGGATGACCGGTTTCCGTTTCAATTTGGGCTCAAAAAGGCAAAGCTGATCCTGGAGCATCTCCAGGAGATCAAGGCCTTCGTCGAGAAACATGACACAAAGTAAGTGAGGCGTATCTTCCCGATCCATTAGGGCCGATTAATTGAGGGTACGCAATCGGTTTTTTGCGATCGCCGATTCGTTGGAATTTGGGAATTGTTCAATGACTTTATTTAGAGCGAGGCGGGCCTTCTTTTTATTTTTTAAGGCCAGGTGGGCCAGACCTTGCTTGAGCAAGGCTTGCGGGGCTTTTTCATTTTGAGGATATTCTTTTTGCACCGTCCCGAAAGATTCGATTGCCTTGAGGTATTCCTTCTTTTTATAGTGGCACTCGCCCATCCAATAGATCGCCCCCGGAATCAGAGAAGAGCCTGGGTAAGCGGTCAGGAAATTTCCAAACCCTAACAGGGCAAGATCATACTTCCCTCCCAGGTAGTCGTTGTAGGCCATTCGATACGCTTCGGTGGGAGAGGGGGTTCCCACACCGAAGTCCGATCCTGTCACAGGGGGGGGCTTCGGCTGGGCCTCGGTTTTGGCGTCATTCCCGACGGGTTTTTCAAGGGCCAGCAAGCGGGTCTCTACCGCATTCAGCCGGGAGCCGACCTCCGCCGCCTTAAACTGAACATCCTCAATTTTTTTTGAGGACTGGGTGGTGCGGTGACGATCCTCTTCCCCCCGGCCGGTTAGGGATTTAATCTCCGCCTGCAACTGTTCAAGGCGCACCAGAATTTCTGCAGACTGTCCCTCACTCGTTACGACGGACGGACGATTTTCCGTTTGATTGAGGCGGTCATGAATCTTCTGCTGGCTTTTCTCCAGTGTGTCGATCCGATCTTCCACGTCCACAAGATTCGATTGCAGGGCGCATCCCGAAACAACAAGCAAACAAATCCCACGTAAAAGGGAACGCATCAGCGGGCGGGCCCTTTTTCCTTGGGGGGCAAAAGGCTAAAATGAGCCCTTCTGTTTTGCTCCCAACATCCCTCCTGCGACTCCTTACAAAAAGGGGCCTCTTCTCCGAAACTGATGGCCTGGATACGCGTTTTGTCTACCCCCAGCGCAACCAGATAACGGCTGACCACCTGGGCCCGCCTCTCCCCCAGGGCCAGGTTATATTCCGAAGTCCCACGTTCGTCAGAATGTCCCTCAATATGAATCGCCCCCACAGCGGTTTGATCCAGGAGAAACGTTGCGTTTTTCTGAAGAGACACCCTCGCGGTCTCCTTTAAGGCCGCCTCATCATAATCGAAGAAGATATCGGACAGACGGCTCTTTTCAGTGGGTTCACCCACGGGGCCGGACATCGCTTCCTCGGTAAGGGGTGGTCTCTGTGGCAAGAGTCTCTCTTCATCCTGTCTCACGACAGCGGGACCCGTGGCGGCTCCTTTTCCAGGAGAAGTGGCCTCTCCTGTAGGAAGCGTCCGTTTGGCGCACCCCCCCGAAAACAGAAACAAGAAACCGATTCCGATCAACAACATTCTTTTCATTTGCAGTCCCTCCCCGATATTAAAGTGCTGAACAGTGCGTTTTTCAACGACCCGCTATTGTCCGACAGAAGCTGGTTTAGATTCAAGCCCCTCTATCCGCTGATGTAGCGCACGCAACAGGCGGTCCTGTTCGTCAACCTTCGCGGTCATTTTCGTTCCCAATTGTTTTAACGTTTTTGACAACTCCGTGATATTTTTCTTGATCTGGGCCGCCCCTCCCAGATTTGCGGTCTGGCCCTGTTTTTCCAGGACGGCAAGTCGCTCGGATAACGCGCCAGTCTGCGCCGACAACTCCGTCAGCGTTGCGGTGACGTCCCCTTTCTCCCCCGCAAGTTTTCGCAACAGGCTTTGAGTTGCCTCTATCCGCTTTTCCTGCTCTGTCAGGCGGGCTTTCACCTCCATCAAGCGGTTGGCAAACCCAACAGCCTCTTCGGACTGGGCCATCAACTCTGTGTATTGATAATTCGCTTTCTCAACGCGTTTCTGAATCAGTTCAAGTTGAAGACGAACCTCCTCCCGTTGCGTCGTGTTTTCGGACTTTTTCCGTTCAACTTCAGAGGCAACTTTGTTCAGGCCAGATTGAAGCGACCGTAATTGCCCTTCCCACGCTTCAACCTGTTTTTGTTCTTCCTCGACATTGACCCATCGAAGGGTCTGTCCGGCACACCCCGTGCCGAGGCAGATCATGAAAATAATCCCGATGGCCGTTCTCGTCCGCTTCATTTCGGTGACCATGCGGGGCTGATATCATTGGCCCCATGAGACGTTAGCCGGAAGAGCCCTGTTCCGTCGGCGTGGAGGGTATAGAGCTGACTTAAACCAGATCGGTTGGAGGTAAAAACAATCTCCCTGCCACTCGGCGCCCAGGAGGGGGCCTCATCATCCCAGGGACCTTCTTCGGTCAACGGTACAACATGACCATCGCTGACACGGATTAAGCAGAGCTTCTGTCGCCGTGCCTCATTCCGACAGGTATAGGCAATCCAGTCTCCTTTGGGAGACCAGGCTGACGCGGTGTTGTAGTTGCCTGAAAAAGTGAGCCGTTCCAGGTTTGCCCCCTCGTTGTCCATCAGATAAATCTGTGGCGTGCCGCCACGATCTGACGTAAAGGCCATCTGTTTCCCAGTGGGGGACCAGGTGGGAGAAAGATCCACCGCTTCGTTAAAGGTGAGCCGTTGCAGATCGCTTCCATCTAACGCCATCGTATAAATCTCGGCATTGCCGTCTTTTGTCGTGGCAAAAGCCATCCTTTCTCCCTGGGGCGCCCAGGAGGGAGAGAAGTTGATGCCTGGAAAAGAAAGGGCCTTCCTGCGCCGTCCGCTCCCCAAATCGATAAAATAGACCTCGGGGCTTCCCTCGCGATACGAGGTGTAGGCAATCATCGTCGTATCGGTGGACCACCTCGGAGAAAGGGTGATACTCCGATCTCCCGTGATGCGCATTTTGTTGGCCCCATCGTAGTCCATAACATAAACCTCCTTACGTCCTGTTTCATCAGAAACATAGGTTATTCGAGACTGCGCGATCCCTTCTTCGCCAGAAAAATAGACGACCATCTTGTCTGAAAAACGGTGGGCCATTCTCCGGAGGGTCTTTTCATCACCCACAAACTTGGCACTGACTACGGCCGCGCCATGCGTCGTTTCATACGCAATCCCTTCCAGAACCCACTCCTCCTTTCTGGCATAAAGTTTGGTCCAGACCACCGCAGCCACCCTGTCTTTCGAAGCCGCCTCCAAGTTGGCCCCCCCTGGTGGGCCTTCACTATCCGGGCTGCCCGCTTCGACAATCTCAAAAAGTTGAGTGCGATCCAAGTCCTGCTTCAAGACCGTTGCAAGCAACGCCCCCTGCCCCTTCGCGCCCTTCTCTCCGACGGGCGGGAGAACCTTCACTCGGATTTTTTCAAAACCGATGCGGCTGGTCCCCAGATAGACCTCCGGGTTGGCACCCAGTTCTCCGGCAGACAAACCCCATCCCACGCCAACGAGCAGGAACACCATCATGCCATAAGCGCGTGAATCCATCATTATTGAAGGACAAAGCGAAAATGAACATAAAGGCGATCCTCCGAAAAATCGCGAGGGAGTGGCGGGAGAGGACTGGCCGCATACACGGCCCGAAGCGCCGCCCTGTCAAAAAAGTCGTGGCCGGACCCCCTTTCCAGATCAACACCGCCGATCCCCCCGTCCCGTTTGACCTGAAAACGGACCACCACATCAACGGGCCCCTCTCTGCGCACCCCCCCCGCTGGCGGCGGGGTCCAACCCCCGCTGATTTTGTTTTCAACTTGTTTCAAATAATAGGGAAACAGAAAGGGCTGGCCCGAATGGCTCTCGCTCCCAACCGCTTCAATGACCCCGGGATGCCCTTCCTCCTGGGCCACGGCGGAGGTCTCCCGTTGTTGAGGCGGGAGGACCCTCACATTCTTTCGTATCGGTTGTGGCTCTGTCCCCCCCTTTGTCTTAATCTTCTCTTGAAGCGGAGCGATTTTACCCATTTGTTTCTTCCACCACGCCTCCATCCCCTCCGGATTCTCTTCTGCGCCGATCTCTTCTACTTTCTGGGACAACGGCGACGTCAAGGCGGGAGAGGTCGGCGATTGATCCACTAACGGTCCTGGCAGAGAGGACAAGGAAACCTGAATCACCGGTTCGCTTTGAAAGACCACAGGGCGAATTAGTTTTGATCCGAACAGAAATAACAACAGGGCATGTGCAAACAAGGACCCCGCCATCATCCTATAAAAACCCACTCCAACCGGAGACTCCGCCAAGGATAACCTGACAATGTCCATCACCCGATGCTCCCTCTTTTAAAAAGGCTGGACGGGGAGACCTTCCTGGGAAACGGGATCCGTGACAATTCCCAAGCGATCAATTCCGGACTGTTTGATGATGTCCATGACTTTCACCACCGCCCCGTAGGGAACCCCCTGGTCTGCCCG
>CAYRGU010000045.1:0-37561 GCA_964423845.1 uncultured Nitrospirota bacterium | reverse complement strand
CGTGGCGGTAGGGCGTGGCGACCAGCTCTTCCGCCTTGGGCACCGCAAGTGTGGCGAAGAGGTCGGGAAAGACGGGTCGCAACGAGCGGCGTAGCCAGACGTAGAAGAAGTCCGACAGGTCGGCGTAGCCGATGTTGTCGTAATACGGCGGGTCGGTGGAGACGACTTTCCCGAGAGCGACGCTCTGCATTCCTGCATCGGCTTGTTCAGCGTGACCCACAGCGGTCGCCTTCACGGTTTCGAACGCCTTCGTGAACGCCTTGACGATGCCGTCCACGAAAACTACCCATGCGCCCGAACTGTCGCCGAGCGGGTTGCCCTCGGCGTAGTCCCAGATCATCGGGATCGCCTGGCGACCGAAAAGCTGTCGAGGGCACTGGGCGATCGGCTCCCATCGGCAAAGGCTGTTGCCGAGGTCCGCCTGCTTGCTCAACGCAAAAGCCAAGTACACCCCCACCGCCTCGGCGTAGGCGGTGGCGCCGGTGCCGCCGTCGCGCAGGGGCTTGGGGTCGTCGGGGAGGGCGGCGGCGAGGGCGTCGCGCTGCACCCGCTCGCGCGCTTCCTGCACCAGGTCGGAGAAGGTCGTCAGCGCCACGAGCTGGCGGGGGGTGAAAGCGTCACCCCACGTCGGCATGCCGTACATCGGAAGTCGGTCAACGTCGTGACACGGCGTGGGCACCTTGAGATCGGGCTTCCATGCTGGCGAGGCTGATCGGGCGACAGATTCCATTTCCGACTGCGGCGTCACGTACACGCGCCCACGCTCGCCCTCTGCTACGACAGCCATCAACCGCACAGCCATGCGTCCGGCTTGTGCTTCAGCCCTGATGTAGTTGGTAGCGATCGGTGTGCCCGACATCACACAACGGAAGTTCGCCCCGCGCGACAGCTTGGTGCCGTTCTTCGCCCCCTCCGCATCCTTCGGCTTCCCCATCTTCACCGTGAAGCGGTAGCCTGGGACCGCCGCCGTCCCGGCGGCTTGTTCTTTCCCTGCCGGCGGGGACGCCGGCGCTCCCAGGATCACCGGCTCGACGTACGCTTCCTTCCCCGGCTTGGTGGAGAGCATGAAGGTCGAGGCGAGCGGCACGTCCACCTGGGCAAAGGCCGGGTTCGGGCTCTTCACCGTGCGTGCCCAGAGCCAGGCGATCACGGTGAGCTTCCGGCCCGCGTACTGCTTCAGGTCCGGCCGCGCCTTCACCATCTCGGCGGTGACCTCGACCTTCGGGTAGAGGTGGCCGATGCGCTTCTCGGCCTCGTCGCGCATCCACTGGCCGTAGTAGCGCACGTCCTCGGCCAATCCCTGTGCTCCGTGCCAGCTCCCCGAGTGGCCCATGTTTCCCCTTGCTTTCGGATTGACCGGCGGTTTGCCCGCGAACTTCGGCGGGATCTCGATCATCGCCTTGTTGATGAGCACCGCTACCGGGTTCAGGTCGCTGGCGTAGCTCTCCAGCCCCAGCCTCTGCGCCTCCAGCGGCAGCGCGCCGCCGCCGGCGAAGGGATCGTGGAAGGCGGGGAGCTTGTTGCGGTCGAACAGATCCTTCGCCCGCGGATGGTCGGCGTTCTCGGCGCAGGCGCGCCGCCAGCTTGCCCAGATCTCGTCGCGCGCCGCCTGCAAGACCGTCTCGTTCGTGGTGTTCTCCCACAGCACCAGGTCCTCGATGATCTTGAACAGCCGCAGCCGCTCCTTCTCTTGCGCCTGCTCGGTCTTGAACAGGTCCGGGTGCGCCGACGGGTCGTCCACCATCTGCGCGAAGATCACCGCCCGCGCCGCCGCCAGCGGCCGCCGCGCCCACCACAGGTGCAGCGTGCTCGGGTGGCCGTGCCGGATGGATTTTTCCCGCGCCGAGGCCGTGTTGATGGCGTCGAGCGGCAGGGCGACTTCGATGAGTTTCTTATGCGTCCTGGTCATCAGTCCTTCCTTCGTCGGTCGATTCCGGGGGGCCGTCGGTCGATTATCGGTCGATTCTCCATCGGGCGATTTCCTCAGCGAGTCGGTCGTTTCCCGGTCGATTCGGGGGGCGGCAGCAGGTAACGCACGGCCCGCCCCCGGCCCTCTGACAACAGCAATCCTATGTCTACCAACGACTTGAGGTCACGCCCGGCCGTATCGTTAGCCACCCCGAACTCGGCCACGCACCAACGCCGGGTAACGAAGCCTGTCCTTAGCGCCTCCCCGAGAATCCGTCTCTGCCGGTCGCTGAGTCGCGCCTCAACCGCCGGAGTCACTACAAGCTGTTTCTCGGGTACGCGGATCCGCTCGATGGCGTCGCCCGGCCCCGGGAAGGTGATCTGGAAGTAACCCGTATCGGTGCCGATCAGCGGCTGATCCAGACCGTGGTCGAGCATCTGATCGTGCATCCGGCGGAAGCCGCTGCCGCGCTCTTCGATGCGGTGAAAGTAAGAAAGGCCCTGGGCCAGAACAGGGTTGCGCGAGCAGGGCCGATATTTCCCTTTGCGGAGGCTGGCGAGGGTAATCGGCGCGGGCGGCAGACCGGGGCTGGCGATGATCACACGATCGGAAAAGACTTCCAGCATGATCTTGCGCCCGGCATCTTCGTATCGACGGTGAGACACAGCGTTGACCAGCGCTTCTCGCAGGGCTTCAACAGGGTACTCGTCGAGCCGGACGCGGTTGAGGCCGACCACTTTCATGGGATGGCGGGTGTTTCGGTCGACGAAGGCAATGGCGCGGTCAATCGCCAGGGGCATTGGTCCCCGGATATCCTCTTGGTCACGTGGGTCACCATCGGGCTCGGTACTACGGTAGGCGTCAGCGAGGATACGGCACTGGGGAAAGACAGCCGAAGGGTCTTTCGCTAAAAGCACGATACCGGCCGCAGTAGCGAAGTGTTCGCCAGAGTCCGCGTTGAACCAGACCAGCCCGCGTGCTGCAGCACCTTCGAGAACATCCGTACTCGCTAACTCTTGGGGCGGCAGATCCGATGCCGTCGCGATCAATTGTCTCGCTACTCCCTGGTCGAGGTTTTTCCACCGGACCCGATCCATCCGCTGCGATTCGAAAGGAGACGTCGCCTCAATCGTCTGCTCAGCGATTACATTCTCGTCGCTGGTGGGGACGATGCCGAACCGGTCTGCGAGGAGATTCACCAGCGCGGCACGGACCTCCTTTTGCAGCTCGATGACATTACCAAAACGCTTGTATTTGAGGCCGTCGTCATCGAGTTCCTTGAGGAATGCGCCGGTTCCTTCCTCACGTTTCACGCCGCGGCCACCCTTAACGAAGGCAAGAATGGGCAGTTTCCTTTGCTTGGCCCGGCGATATTCCATGTGCGTGATCGAGAGTTTACGCACCAGGGCGCCGTATTGGACGCCAACCATAAGCAAATAGACCTGGCAACGGTCGAGCGCCTTAATACATCCCTCCGAGGCCTTATCAGGTGAGGCCGGCTCGAATTCGTAGAGCACCGGAACGCAATGCGTGGAAAGGAACGGGTCGGTGTTCATTAGATTCTGGACAATGAGTCGCTCGTCTTCCAATTCCTTTTGCACGGAGCTGACGAAAACGTGGAGTTCCGTGGTCATCGCGGCGGCTCCGCCCGCCCCAGCAACTCGGCAAAATCGTAGTTGACGCTGGTCACGCCGAAGTCCGGCTCGCGCTGGAAGGGGCGCCGCAGATAGTGAACGCGGTGCGTGTCGCCATCGAGGAACTCCACCATCGCGAGAATGAAGTCGTCCGGCTTGTTGAGGCTCGTCAAGATTTCGTTCTTCGTCACGGTCACGGTGTCCGCCCCCGACACGCGACCCTTGACCTCGATGAAGCGCAGCCGCCCCTTGTCCGGACCGGAGACGACGCGGCTCTCGATGTCGTAGCCGAGCTTTTCAAACTCGCGGTCGGTGGGATCGAAACCAAGGGCACGCTCGACCTCCAACACAATTGCTCGTGCGCGTGCGGCCGAAGCCTGGGTGTCAGCAGGGCTCGCGGGTGCGGCGAGCGGGCGTCCGGTCATCGCGGCGACGAGCCCGAGTGGCACGACCACGAGCCCGCCCAACACGACGGGCGGCAGCGCCGAGATCTGCGCCTCGCGGTCCAGATCGGAGAGGCGACGCTGGAGTCGGGCTTGCAGATCGTCGGCCCGGCGGCGCGCTTCCCCGGAGTTGAGCCGAGCGCCGGCCTTGCCGGCCTGCTCCTGGAGCTTGAGTTGCTCGGCGCGGTGGTCCCAGTAGGTGATCTCCTTGGTGAGACGATCCTTCACCGCGGCGCGGGTCTTCTCAATCCACGTGAGGCGTCGGCCGCGCACCTCGGCGATGTGGTCGGGCACGACCTGCGCGATGGCATGACTCTGCGCCTTTTGCTCTAGGGCTCGCGTGATCCAGGCGCACTCGGGCCGGGAGAGCAGGTCGGCAACGGAAGGCTCATTATCGGCAAGCGGCCGGTAGTCGAGGTAGGGCGCGTATTGCAGATGGCGGGTGTGCCCTGGGTCGTCCATCTCGACGTAGAGCATGCGCCGCGAGATGGTGCGGCGATCGCCCGAAGGCAGGAGGCTCGCGTCCTGAATGGCGTGTTCGAGGGTGAAGAGCACACGGGGGTTCCTGCTGGGGTCGCGTTCGTCCACCAGCACCGTGCCGCGCTTGAGCAGATCGCGGTGGCGCTCGAGCGTGAGGTCGAGGGCGGCGTCGAGCAGCGGGTGGCCAGGGCAGACGAAGGCCGCGAGCGACTGACCCTGCGGCGCGATCAACTCCTTCTCGAAGGCAATGCGCTCGTAGCGCGGGAGTACCGGATCGCCCGCGCCGATCTGGCGGTCGCGGTTGCGCACCGTCGCCGGCACGTGGGTGACCTCGTAGCGGCGAGGCTCGCGCTGGCGGACTGTGCCGCCCAGCCTCTTAAAGGCTTCAAGGAAGAACGACTCGATGTAGTGCGGCTGCAAGCGGCGCGCTTCGGCGCGCTCCATTTCTTCGCGGATGCGTGCCACGCGACTTGAGTCCATCACGTCGTGGGCCAGCGCACGTTCTTCGATGAGTCCTTCGAGGTGCGGCCGGTCCACCCCGTGCTCGATGGCGCGGGTCAGGCGGGCGCGGACCTCGGGCTGGTCGCCGTAGCGAATCGCCTCGATCAGCAGGTCGCGCAGTGGGCGGCCGTCGAACTGGAGCTTGCCGAGCACGTCGAACACCTGCCCGCCCAGAGCCTGTCTCGCTTCCTCAAGTTTTTCGAGCAGACGGCGGTAGACGTCGCCCTCGCGCGTTTCTTCGGCCACCAGGTTCCAGAGGTGGCAGACCTCGGTCTGGCCGATGCGGTGGATGCGGCCAAAGCGCTGCTCCAGGCGGTTCGGGTTCCAGGGTAGGTCGTAATTCACCATCAGGTGCGCCCTTTGGAGATTTATGCCTTCGCCGGCGGCGTCGGTCGCGAGCAGTACCTGCACCTCCGGGTCGTGCAGGAAGCTCGCCTGCGCCTTGCGCCGTTCCTCGCGCCCCATGCCGCCGTGGATCAGGACGACCGCTTGCGGGCGACCGAGCAGCGAGCCGATCTGGCGATCGAGGTAGGTGAGCGTGTCGCGATGCTCGGTGAAGATGACGAGCTTCTGACGCGGTGAAGGGACGGGCTTCGGAATCTGACCGGTGCCGTAGGGCACGGTGGGCTTAGCGACCCGGCCACCCAGCGCCGTCGGCGTGAAGATCTCGCCCAGCAGGTGCGCGAGTTCGCGCCACTTGGTGTCCTTCCCACTGCGACGGACCTCGGCGGCGAGGGCTTCGAGGCGGGCGAGCGTGGCGATCTCGATCTTCAGCTCGGTGACCGTCGCTGCCGCTGTGGCCTGATCGAGGACCTCTTTCTCGGCGGTCTCGACCTCGTTCTCCGGGGCTTCGTCGAGATCCTCCAGATCCTCTGCGTCGAAGGACGGCACCTCAACGGCTGCGGCGACGGCACCGCGCTGCAGGAGCTCCATCTCGCGCAACCGCTTCTCCAGCCGCTCGCGCCGGCGGCGTAGCGACTGGTAGATCGCCTCCGGCGACGAGGCCAGGCGCCGCTGCAGGATGGTGAGCGCGAAGCCAACCGTGCCCGCGCGCTTGTCGTTCTGGAGCGCCTCGGCGCGGTTGAACTCCTCGCGCACGTACTCGGTGACATCCTTGTAGAGCCGCGCTTCAGCGTCCGAAAGTTTGTAGGGAACCGTGTAGGCGATGCGCTCGGGGAACAGCGGCCGACCGTCGAACTTGAGCAGGTTCTCCTTTACCATGCGACGCATCAGGTCGGAGACCTCGACCTGGTGGACGCCGTCTCGGAACTTTCCCTCGAAGCGGTCGCCGTCGAGCAGCGCAAGGAAGAGCTGAAAGTCCTCTTCCTTGCCGTTGTGCGGCGTGGCCGTCATCAGCAGGAAGTGGCGCGTGAGGCCCGAGAGGAGTTGGCCGAGCCGATAGCGCTTGGTGTACTTCACCTCACCGCCGAAGAAGGTGGCGGATAACTTGTGCGCCTCGTCGCAAACGATGAGGTCGTAGCGGCAGTCCGGGGCGCTGAGCTTCTGCTGCACGTCCTCGTTGCGCGACAGTTTGTCGAGGCGCGCGATGGCGAGATCGTTCTCGAGAAACCAGTTGCCAGTGCGTGCGGACTCGATCTTGTCGTTGGTGAGGATCTCGAACGGCAAATGGAAGCGCCGGCCAAGCTCGTCCTGCCACTGCTCGGCGAGACTGCTGGGGCAGACGATCAGGCAACGCTTCAGGTCGCCGCGAGCGATCAGCTCCTTAATGAGGAGGCCGGCCATGATCGTCTTGCCCGCCCCAGGATCATCGGCGAGCAGGAAGCGCAGCGGCTGACGCGGGAGCATCTCCTCGTAGACAGCCGTGATCTGGTGCGGCAGCGGCTCGACGAGCGAGGTGTGAACCGCCAATACGGGATCGAACAGGTGCGCAAGCCGGATGCGGTGCGCTTCCGAGACGAGACGGAAGAGCGCGCCGTCGCCATCAAAGCTCCAAGGTCTCCCGGCTTCGACGATCGCGAGGCGCGGCTCGTCGTGCCGGTAGAGGATCTCGTCCGCCACGCGGCCATTGGGGTAGCGATGCACGAGGGTCAGCGCATCGGCACCGTGCCACGCGACGGAGACAACCGTGACCAGTGCATCGGGAAGGATGCCGCGCACGGTGGCGTCGGGTTGGAGGTCTTCGAGTTTCACTGCGTGTGTCGCCTTGTCCTGGTACGAATGTGGATTCTCTGTCGACCCGGCTGGGATTGGCGGGGCATTCCGTCAGTGCGCCCAACCACCCCCTGTCACGCCCCACAGCATTTTTTATATTTCTTGCCGCTTCCGCAAGGACAAGGGTCGTTTCTCCCCACCTTTTTTGTCTCCCGGCGCGCCGGAGGGACTGACTCTCCACGATTCAAATGGACCGGCTGGACCTTGGGGGCGGGAAGCATCGGATCGGAGGTCACCTGAACCCGAAAGAGCTGCTCAAGGGTATCCTGCTTAATCCGCTCGATCATGGCCGAGAACATCTGAAAACCTTCCCGCTTATATTCAGAAAGAGGCTCTTTCTGGCCGTAACCCCGTAAGCCAATCCCCTCCTTCAGGTGATCCATCGCCAGGAGATGATCCTTCCAATGGGTGTCAATCATTCGTAAAAAAATCTGCTTTTCCAGAAAGCAGGCCGCCGCTTCCCCTATTTCTGACCGCTTCCTCTCATAAGCCTGCCCCACCTCCCGCTGAATCGTCTCCTTGAGCGACTCAATGCCGACGGAGGGGAACCCCAACACCTCCTTGGAAAGGGTGAGGTTAAACCGGTGGGTGATCGCCTCAATCAGGCCATCCACCTCCCAGGCCTCTGGATAGGCCTTTTCCGGACAATAGGTCGGGAGCATCTCCTCAACCTGTTCAAGAATCATCTCCCGGAGATCGTCAGAAACAGACTCCCTTGGAAGAATCTCCCGCCTGCGGTGATAAATCACCGTTCGCTGCTGATTCATGACATCGTCATATTCCAAAAGCTGCTTACGGATATCGAAGTGATGTCCTTCTACTCGTTTCTGCGCATTTTCAATCGCGCGCGTGACCATGCCATGTTCAATGGGAACGCCTTCTTCCATGCCTAATTTGGCCATGAGATTTGAGATTTTATCCGATCCAAAAATACGTAAAAGATCATCCGCAAGCGACAGATAAAACCGGGAAGAGCCCGGATCTCCCTGTCGACCGGCGCGCCCTCGGAGCTGATTATCCACCCGCCGGGATTCATGCCGCTCGGTCCCAATGATATGAAGTCCACCCAGGGCAATCACCCCCAGGCGATCTGCTTCACTCGCCGCAGAAATACTTTCCCGGGCCGCAAGCAGCACAGACGACTCCGCATCAGGATGCTGTGCCTCATATTGCTTGATTAAAAAATCAGGATTTCCCCCCAGGAGAATATCTGTCCCACGGCCGGCCATATTGGTGGCAATAGTCACCGCCCCACGGCGTCCTGCCTGGGCAATAATCTCCGCCTCTTTTTCATGATACTTGGCATTTAAAACCGAATGGGGAACGCCCTGACGCTTGAGCATCGCAGAGAGCCGCTCCGATTTTTCAATGGAGATGGTTCCAACCAAAACGGGATGTCCTGTTTTGTTCAACTCGACAATCTCATCCACAATGGCATTGAATTTCTCCTTTTCGGTTCGATAGATCAAGTCGGCGAAATCCTCTCGAACCATCGGACGATTTGGAGGAATGACCATCACCTCCAGGTTATATATTTTTGAAAATTCGGCCGCCTCGGTATCGGCGGTACCGGTCATCCCCGAAAGTTTCTGATAGAGCCTGAAATAGTTCTGAAAGGTAATCGAGGCCAACGTCTGGTTCTCATTGGCCGTCTTCACCCCTTCTTTTGCCTCGACCGCTTGATGAAGGCCATCACTCCAGCGGCGCCCTGGCATCAGTCGCCCCGTAAATTCATCCACAATAATCACTTCTCCGTCTTTCACCACATAATCCACGTCGCACTTGAAAAGGGTGTGCGCCTTCAGGGCCTGTAATACATGGTGCACCAAGGTCATGTTTGCCAGATCATAAAGGTTGTCCAGGCCAAGTAACCGTTCAACCTTCGTATTACCACTTTCGCTGAGCGTGACGGTCCGAGTCTTCTCTTCAACGGTAAAGTCTTCCTCATTTTTCAAAAGCGGGATGATCTGGTTCACACGATGATAAAGATCGGTTGATTCTTCTGAAGACCCTGAAATAATAAGGGGGGTTCTCGCCTCATCAATCAGGATGCTGTCCACCTCGTCGAGGATGGCATAGTTGAGTTCCCGCTGAACAAATTTTTTCGAATCAAACTTCATGTTATCGCGCAGGTAATCAAACCCGAATTCATTATTCGTCCCATACGTCACATCCGAACCATAGGCGGCTTGCCGCTCCAAATCTGGGGCATCATGTTGAACCAGACCCACGGAAAGGCCCAGAAATCGATAAATCTCCCCCATCCATTTTGAGTCCCGTTTTGCCAGATAATCGTTCACCGTCACGACGTGAACCCCCCGCCCGGTCAAAGCATTCAGGTAGACCGGCAGCGTGGCCACAAGGGTTTTTCCCTCACCCGTCTTCATCTCCGTAATCTTTCCTTCATGCAAGGCGATTCCACCCAAAATCTGCGCGTCAAAATGCCGCATGGAAAGCACCCTCCGCGAGGCCTCCCGGACGACGGCATACGCCTCCGGAAGAATCATAAAAAGCTGGCTGGATCGCTCTAAATCAGAGGGAGACCCGGCGAGAAGTTTGCGATAGGACGCCGTCTTCTCGCGCAATCCCTGATCGGACAAGGCAGAAATCGAGGCCTCATGGCCATGAACGGCCTCAACGATCGGCCAAAGCCGCTTAAGTTCCCGGTCATTTCGACTTCCAATGATTCTTCTTAAAAATGCCCTGAACATTTCCCTTTGCGATACCTCTTCTGATGGCCCCTGTTTTCTTCAAGAAGTAAAAAACCCCGGCACGAACCTCGTGTCGGGGTTTTTACTTAGGTCAGAAACTTGAGTGGTTTTAGGAAGCCCTTAACACATTCGATGCCTGGGGCCCTTTATCTCCCTGGACAATCTCGAACTCAACCGCCTGTCCTTCAGCCAACGTCCTGAAGCCATCTCCCTTAATCGCCGAGAAATGGACAAACACATCGCCGCCCTCATCGCGTTCAATAAATCCATATCCCTTTTTTTCATTAAACCATTTTACTTTACCTTTGACTCCCATCGGACTACCTTACCTCCTCTTTCCCAATTGATCTCTCCAAGAAATCATACCGGGCGTTAATAAAACGGAGAGAATCCCCTCTCCCGCTTCTCATAGTTTCAAAGAAGCCTTCAGCCTCTTGGCTATGATCTTTCATGAAAAACATACCCCATCGGATCAACTGGCACACTGTTGACATAAACTTCGTAGTGGAGATGTGGACCGGTGGAAAGACCTGTGGTGCCCACAAAGCCGATCGTTTCCCCCCGTTTCACTTTTTGCCCCACCCTCACCGCCGCGTTCGACAGATGCGCATAAATCGTCTGAATTCCACGGCTATGGGCCAACTTCACAACCTTTCCGAAGCTACCGTCAAACCCGGCATAAATAACCGTCGCAGCAGCCGACGCGATAACGGCAGCCCCATACGGGGCACCGATATCAATGCCGCCATGCATCGCAAGCCGACCTGTAAATGGAGAGATCCGTTTTCCAAAAGGAGAGAGAACTAAACCATCTGTAGGTAAAATAGATGGGGTTGAAGCTAAAACAGACTGGCGCTGAACAATCGCCGCCGCCAATTCCTGAAAACTTTCTTCCTGTCGTAAAGCCTGTCGTTGCAGGTCCTCCACGTTGAAATGTACCGAATTCATGATACCGGATTGCGATACTTGAGAACTCTGCCACGCCTCCGGCCCACCGAGGCCCGATCCCCCACTTTGGGGAGACAACCCGGCAATAATCCTTAATTTCTGATCCATCTCTTTCAACTGCAACATCTGTTTCTTGAAGCCATCGACCTTCAGCATAATGCTCTGAATCTCTACCCGCTGATCCTTCGTAACCTGAAGCAGGCCACGCAACTCGCCGAGTTGCCCCAAAGCCAGAACATATTGAACAATCAAACCCAAAAAAACGAAAGAAGCGACCGAGAGAATCCCCAATACCCCCAGAACCGCCTTTTTTTTGATGGTAAAGCAGTACGGCTTGGCCAACCCCAAGGGGAGAACGAATACGGAATACCCCTCTTCTTTCTTGTCCATCATTCCCACGCGCTAAACAAGCGGTTACGATAACCTAATTTAGGCATTTACAGACATTTAAAAAACCAGAAATACGAAAAACACGGCAGATGACTAACATAGCCAACACCCATTGTCAAGAATTGAAAGAATAGGACTTTTTCAACAACCTGTCAGGTCGCCCGGTGCCTCCCACGGCGAACCACAGCAATGGCCTCGACCAATAGAAATAGCGCAATCGCGATCAGGATCAGGGCCACGCTGGAGATAAGGTTCACCTGGAAGTCGTCAAACTTGAGCCCCTGGAACCAAGGTTTTAGAAAATAGGTCAGGGCCCATAACGTCATGGTCAGGACGAACCCCATGGGAATAATCGTGTAGAGGGGGTTCCGACCCGTTTTATAAAGCCATACGGAAACAAAAAGAAGCGTCAGCGCTGCCAGAAGCTGGTTGCTTGCCCCGAAAATCGGCCAGAAGGTCAGATAGGCCGCCTCCTTTGTGATCATCAGAAAAAAGAGCGGAAGCACCAAGGTTGCCAGGGTTGCCACGATTCTCCCTTTTTGCCCCTCCCATCCCGTCAACTCCTGAAAAATATACCGCCCCAAACGGGTCGCCACATCCAGCGTATCGTAAACAAATGTGGCAAAGGCCAGCAGCCCAAACTGAAGGGCAATTTCCATCGGAACGCCTAACAGATTTGCGAATCTTGCCAGCCCATGGGCATAAATTTCCGTCGGACCTTTCTTTAACAGGGCATCGTCCAGGGGAAGGATCATCACCGTGGCCAATGCGAAGATCGCGACCAGGCCCTCCAGCAACATCCCGCCATAGCCAACAGCGTGGCTATCTCCCTCCTTCTCAAGCTGCTTGGAAGAGGTTCCGCTGCAAACCAGTCCATGAAATCCGGAACAGGCGCCACAGGCCACAGTAATAAATAACATCGGGAACAACGGGGCACCTTTAGGACTGTTAAATCCGATAAAAGCGGGATATTCAATGGGATATCCGCCGAACAGGAGCCCGACAACCCCCACCCCCAATGTCCCATAAAGAAAATAGCCTCCGAGATAGCCACGGGGCTGCAAAAGTAGCCAGAGCGGCAGCACAGATGCCAGGAAACAATAGGCCAGGATGATGACCGTCCAGGCTTTGGCCGGGCCAAAAGGAATCCCCTCCGGAAGCACCATGGGAATCTTCTGCCCCCCCCAGATGATCAGGATAAGTAGCGGGAGCCCGACGAAGGTCGCACGAGAAAGGGAGACCTTCCCACGGGTCATGGCCCATCCCATCCCCATCGCGAGAAGAAGATATAGAAACGACGAACTGGCCACCCCCCCGCCAACCTGATGGACCACAAAAATCGACGCGGTCAGATCGGTAAAGGCCACGATCACGTAGATTAAAGAAACCCAGATAAAGGAAAGAAAAAGCAGGTAGGCCCGTGGGCTGATCTCTTCCCTGACCACCTCCGCGATGGAACCCGCTTTATGGCGAACCGAGGCCATTAAAGTGGAAAAGTCATGGGTGGCGCCAATAAAGATATTTCCAATGACAATCCAGAGCAGTGCGGGCAGCCAGCCAAACCAAAGGCCCGCCAGGATCGGGCCCACGATCGGCCCTGCCGCTGCAATTGAGGAGAAATGCTGCGCCAACAGAATGGGGAGCGGTGTCGGCATATAATCCACCCCGTCATTGATCATCCGGGCCGGCGTGATCCGGCCGTTATCCACCTTAAGCTCGCCTTTTAAAATCCGTCCGTATACGCGGTAAGCAATGGAAAAAAGGGCAATGACAATCAGGACAACGGTCAGAACACCCATCAGGATAAGCCCCCCTCAACATGCCGATTTAAGGGCCGGATTCTACGGAGTTCATCGCATCGTTGTCAAAATACCCCCCCTGAAATTGAGTCAGCCCATTCAAGTGTGATATGACCTGATCGGTTGTTGAAAAGCTCATGCGGCTCAAAAAGGTCCCAAATGCAAGGCCCGAACAAGTCAGCAACCGGGGCGTACTATAGATGAGGAGGAGAGGATGTGAGGATTGCGAGCGATTGAGAACCGAGCAGAGGGCCTGTGGGTCGGCGACCCTCGCAGACCTCGCAGACCTCGCAGACCTCACAGGTCTCGCAGGGTTCGCAGGGTTCGCAGGGTTCGCAACCCCTTCAACAGCCGGCTAAAACATCATGAGTGAAACCGCACCCTCTCCCGGAGAGATCGATCCTGACCGGGTTCAAAAAAGCCTGAACTATTCCATCTGGGATGGTATTTTTTATGCCGTGATGACAGGGTCCGGGGAGAGCTACCTGATCGCCTTTGCGGTCTTTCTCGCGGCCACCGACCCCCAAATTGCCCTCCTCTCTTCGCTCCCCCAGCTCGTAGGGGCCCTGTTTCAGTTTGCCTCCGTCTCCCTGTTGCACTTCCTTCACCGAAGAAAACCTCTTATCCTGATCGGAGTGATCGGCCAAACCGCCGTATGGCCAATCATCGCCACCCTTTCCTTCATCCCAGATCTCTCCTCAAAACAGCAGGTGCTTTGCCTCACCGGAATGGTCACCCTCTATTTTATGTTCGGCAGCTTCGCGAACCCTCCCTGGAGCAGTCTCATGGGAGACCTGGTGGACGCCAACAAGCGCGGGGACTACTTCGGGCGACGCAACCGCTGGATCAGTATCACCCACCTGGGGGCCCTGGCCCTCGCGGGATTCGTTCTCCATCAGGCGCAACAGAGCGGGAAAGTCGCGGCAGGATTTGTCGTCCTCTTCGTCGCCGCGTTAATCAGTCGGCTGATCTCCGCCTCTTATCTCTCCCGGATGATCGATCCCCCCTATCTTCGCCACGACGCGGATCACTTCTCCATCGGACAATTCATTCGGGATGGACGGAAGACAAATTTTGGCCGGTTTGTGACCTACACCGCGCTCACCCATTTCGCGGTTACCGTCTCCGGTCCGTTTATCACCCCTTATCTGCTGCGTAACCTTCATTTCAGCTATCTTCAGTTCATGATCGCGACCGCCGCGATTGTCCTCTCACAATTTCTCACGCTTCATCTCTGGGGAAAGCTCGGAGATCACTTTGGCAACAAACGGACGCTGACGCTGACTGGCCTGACGCTGGCCATCATCCCCCTGCTCTGGGTCTTTGCAACCAATCTGATCTGGGCCGTGGGGATTCAGCTTTTTGCCGGGGTGATTTGGGCGGGCTTCACCCTCTCGATGGGAAACTTCGTCTTCGATGCCGTTTCGCCCCCCAAACGGGCCCAGTGTGTGGCCATTTACAACTCCGCAAACGCCATCGGCATTTTCTTCGGCTCATCCCTGGGGGGACTCCTCCTCATCTTTCTGCCAGAGACCCTGGCGCTGTTTGGAAGTTCTCTCCTACACTTCTCCAATCTCCAGATGCTCTTTGTTCTCTCCGCAGCATTACGGCTCGCGATCGCCCTCCGGTTTCTCCCAAGCCTCAAAGAAACCCGTGACGTGAAACCGTTCATTGCGAGAGATCTTTACACCCTGATGAGCGAGGGCACCCCCTTTATCGGAAAAAAGAGCTCCGAAGAATAACCAGACGGATTCAACAGACTGTCATTTACAAGCCTGTTATTTACAAGCCTGTTATTTACAAGTCACGGGATGATTCACTATAGTGGCGCCTCCATGGTGAAGACGCTGGATCGCTATATTCTTAAGGAACTGGCCATCCCCTTCCTCTTTGCCGTTTTTATCCTCACCTCGCTCGTTTTGATTCAGCAGATGCTGCAGATGATGGAGTGGGTGCTTGACAAGGGGGTTCATCCGGCAAGCGTCATCAATATTTTTCTACACCTTCTTCCCTCTTTTCTTATCCTCACCATTCCCCTTGCGATCTGTTTTTCATCCGCGATCACCTTTCACCGGCTCGCATCAGACAATGAAATCCTCTCCATGTATGCCGCTGGGATCAGTCTCCGTAGAATCCTGATGCCAGTGCTGGTCTTTTCGGTGTTGGTTGGCTTCATGGCCGTCGTCATGGGAAGCGTGGCCCCCACCTGGGGCGGCGCTTCCTTGAAGTCACTTTCCATGAACCTTTTAAAAAAGCAAGCTGGCATTGGAATTCACGCGGGTCAGTTCAACGGGACATTCTCCGACATCGTGATCTATGTGGAAGCGATGCCCACCTTCACAGAACTCCGTGGCATTTTCATTCACGACGAACGCAAGAAAGAGCAGCCCGTTCTGATCACGGCCAGGCGTGGGACCCTTCTCTCCCTGCCGGACACAGGAACGGTCGAACTCCATCTTCAGGACGGTGAGCTTTATCGTAAAAGCCGCAATGAAATCGAACGCCAACACCTCTTCTTCTCCACGTATGACTTCAAGATTGACGTAGCGACTGACTCGGAGTCGCCTCCCCTGGAACCATCGGGCCTCTCCTATTCCGAGATTCAGGAAAAAGTCATCTCCCCCGACAAGAGTCGCCTTTCTGATCTGCGTCTTTTAGCTGGATTTTATAAAAACTATTCTTTTGCTCTCGCCGCTTTTGTCTTCGGAATAACAGGCACGCTACTCGGGATTCTGTTTGGAAGGTTGGGTCGCTTAAGCGGTTTTGCGTCGGCCTTGGGGATCATTCTGCTTTTTTATCTTTTGAATATCCTGGGGGACTCCCTCTTGACCCTTCGCATCGCGCCCCCTTTTGTGACCGCAGGACTCCCCCATTTTATTTTAATTCCGGCCACGATTTATCTCGGTCTCATCACCGCACGGCAATCGTAGCCGATGCGTCTCATCACCCGCTATCTGCTTAAAGAATATTTACGGCTCTTTGCCGTGGTGCTGCCGGCCTTGGCCACCGTTTTTCTGGTGCTTCATTTCCTTGAAAAAATACGCCGATTTTCCGAGCATGACGCGGCATTGATCTGGATTCTGCAATATTTTGTGCTCAAGTCTCCAAAAATCCTCCTCGAGGTCATGCCACTCGCCATTCTTTTGTCAACGCTTTTTACCCTGGTTCGGCTCTCGAAAAATAACGAACTCCTCGCCTTCATGGGGGCCGGCATTGGCCTGTTCACCCTGACGAGGCCCATCCTTCTCTTTTCCCTCTTGATCAGCCTGCTTGGTTTCCATTTAAACGGCACGCTCATCCCCTATGGATTAAAAACAGCCCGGGCCGTTCAAGAGATAGAAATAGAGAGAAGAGATCCCTCCACCCACTTTATACAGAGTAAGGTATGGCTTCAATTCGCCCCCAAAGAATTTTTTTATGCCCGTGAAATTGATCCTTCTTCCGGGACGATGCAGGGGATTCATCTCTATACCGTTGACGAGGACTTCTCCCTGAAGGAGGAGATCACGGCCAAATCGATGACCTATGCGAACCAGACCTGGACGCTCGCTTCAGGCATTCAAACCCGTTTTCTCGCGAACAGATCGTTGGAAACAACGCCATTTATACAAAAAAACATTCCACTCAACAGGACCCCAGAGGATTTTCGACAGGCCGCCGTGATTCCCACGGAAATGACCGATCGACAACTTCAAACCTATATTCAGCGACTCACTGAAGATGGCATAAACGCCACGCGCTATGAGGTGGATCTCCAGGCCAGAGGGGCCTTTTCAGTGGCCAGTTTCATCATGGCCTTCATTGGAATTCCATTCTCTGTAAAACAGGCCAGACAAGCAGGTAGCACAAGTTGCTTTGCGGTAGGGATTGTCATTGGCATTTCCTATTGGGTCATCTCTTCGGCCATGATCGCACTGGGATATACGCGCGTGCTTTCATCCCTTCCTGCGGCATGGGGGGGCAACCTCTTTTTCTTACTGCTCGGCATCTACCTCTGGTGGCGCCTCGAATCAGCATAAAGCGTGTTGACAATTTCCCGATACCTTTGTTAATTATGCCCGTACGCCGAGATAGCTCAGTCGGTAGAGCAGAGGCCTGAAAAGCCTTGTGTCCGCAGTTCGATTCTGCGTCTCGGCACCCCTTTTCCACCGGTCAGCCGTCAGTGCGTTAACCTTCAGGGCAGGAGAAATTCATGAACAGAAAAATAATTTGTCTTTCCGTTTTTTTATTTTTTATCACCCATCTGACCTCCCTCGCCGATGCCAAAGAGGGGCAGAAAGGAGTACAACTCCTTGAAACACTACAGAATACGCTCGTTGCCTTGGCCGAAGAGGTTCAGCCAACCGTTGTGAATATCTTCCCGGCCACCGGGAAGCCTCACCCCACCTCTCGCCCCAATGAGAGTCCACGTGAATCGCCTCGTGGAAAGGCCCCGGAAACACCCCCCGGCTCCGGATCGGGCGTCATCATCGATAAAAAAGGCTTCATTCTCACCAACAACCATGTCGTTGGAAACGCCGATGAAGTGGAGGTCCGCCTTTCTGACAAGACAAAGTTCAGGGGAAAGGTCGTGGGGAAAGATGTCGACACCGATCTTGCGCTGGTAAAAATTGAGGCCCCGAATGACCTCCCCTATGCCACCCTGGGAGATTCCAGCAAAATCAAAGTGGGGCAGTGGGTCATTGCCGTCGGGAATCCCTTTGGCCTGGATCGAACCGTGACCCTGGGTGTCATCAGCGGCCTCGGACGTGAAAATGTCAACCTCTCCCGCTATGAAGATTTTATCCAGACAGACGCCTCCATTAACCCGGGGAATTCGGGGGGGCCCCTGTTTAACATCCATGGAGAGGTTGTCGGCATCAACACTGCCATCATTAATTTTGCGCAAGGAATCGGGTTTGCCATCCCCTCCAACATGGCGCAAACCGTCACGACCCAACTCATGGCCAAAGGGAAGGTCATTCGAGGCTGGCTCGGCGTAGGGATTCAGACGCTAACGCCCGACCTCGCGGAGAAATTCGGCGTTAAGGAAAATACAGGCGTTTTGGTCAATGAAGTGTTTGAAGGGGATCCCGCCGACAAAGCGGGCATGATGCCTGGAGATATTATTCTCAAGGTCAATGGACGAAGTGTGGATACCCCCAATACCCTGGCCAGAATCATTGCAGGATTTTCCCCGGGAGAGACCCCCCGTATCGAAGTCTTAAGAGAGGGAAAGGAAAAGACGCTGACCATCGAACTGGTGGAAAAACGCGATGAGGCAACGCCGGTCTCGCTTCCAAAAAGACCGGAGTTTTTTTGGGGGTTGAACATTCAGGACATCACCCCGGAAATGGCCGAACGGTATAAAGTGAAAGAGGAGAAAGGGATTCTCATCACCCACGTTGAAAGCGGAAGTCCCGCAGAATCGGAAGGGCTTAAAGAGGGTGATTTAATTAAAGAGGTCAACAGGGAGAAAGTGAACAACGGCGAAGACTTCAAAAAACTCATTGAAAAAGCCAATAAAACCGAGGGGCTCCTGCTTCGAGTGAGCCGCGAAAACAGGGCCTTCTTTGTCCTGTTAAAACCAAAAGCGGATTAGCCGGTCAGGCGCAGCAGACCTTATTCCGACCTGCAAGCTTCGCCCGATAAAGGGCCTTGTCCGCAACGGCCACAATATCCGAAAGACTCTTCCCGTCAGTGGGGCATTCCGAAATGCCGGCGCTGATCGTCAGCGATCCACCAGGGCATTGCCCCACGTGGGGGAAGGGATAGGAGGCCACCATAATCCGGATGTCTTCAGCCACCGATCGCGCATTCTTCGTATCCGTGTCTGGGAGCACAATCGTGAACTCCTCTCCCCCGTACCGGCAGGCAATGTCCGCGACGCGAATCCGCTTCACGATAAGGGTGGCAATTTGTTTTAAGACCTCGTCGCCGCAAAGATGTCCATAGGTGTCGTTGTACGTTTTAAAGTGGTCCACATCCAGAAAGATCAGCGCAACCGGATGCTGATAACGAACCGATCGAAACCCCTCCGTTCCCAGGACCTCTTCAAAGTGACGGCGGTTATAAAGACCCGTTAAGCCATCCCGAATGGAGAGGGCCTTCACCTCCTGGTATAGGTTCGCGTTCTCGATGGCCATCGCCACAGACGTCGAAAAGCGAGAGAGAATTTCACGCTCTCTCAGAGAAAAAATCCCTTTTTTGTCTCCAACAATAGATAAAAAGCCAAACGGTTTATCCCGTCCAAGAATCGGCTGGAAGAAAACAGATCCCGCAGAGACAATCGACGCGAAGGTCTCCTCCAAATGGGCGACCATATTCTGTGTCGGACGGGAGATCTGCCCCGTCAGAGGAATGACCCACTCCTGATCTTTCATCTGATCCAACCCACTCCGGGCCTGGGGAATCAAGGTATCTAAAGATTCAGAGTAAGTCCAAATAATGGCCGGGTAAAATCCAACCAGACGGGAGAGACAGTTGGTCGTCCGCCGGAACACTTCAACCAGATCCAATCCGGAGAGTAATTCCTTCTCCGCCACATAAAGCGCCGAAATATCTTCTGAATATTGAACAATTTTAATATGACTTTCCTCTAACCTCCGATTGCTCTCCTGAAGCTCTTCCACGAGCCTTTTTTTCTCGGCTTCCAAGCCAATTTTGTCGGAGACACGTCTGACAATCATCAGAACCAGTTCAATTTCGCTCAAGGGTTTGACGACATAATCATACGCCCCACAGCGGAGGGCATCGAGTGCGAAATTAAACGTTCCGTGTCCACTCATCATAACGACTTCCACATCCGGAGATCGTTTCTTAATTTCTTTTAAAAAAGACAGCCCGTTCATGCCGGGAAGATGAATATCGCTGAAAACGATACCGTACTGGCCCTGACCCATTAAAGAGAGCCCTTTCTCCGCAGATTCCGCGCCAATGGCCAGATACCCTTCCTCCAAAAGAAAATCCACAATAACGGAACGAAATGATGGCTCATCATCCACCACTAAAATCGACGGCTTCACTGCATTGTTCATCGCATCACTCCTTCTCCCAGCGCACCGATCAATCCCTCCTTGCCATCAAGCGTTTGTTTTATGCTCCAAAGCCTCTGTATCGCCGGCAAAAGCCTGGCTGATTTCAGGAATACCAACCCCTAAAATGGGGAAAGTTACAGTAAAAGTGGTCCCTTGACCCACCTCACTTTCGACGTGAATTTTCCCCTGATGTTCCTGTACGATCCCATAAGAGACCGAGAGCCCCATCCCTGTCCCCTTCCCAGCCTGTTTCGTTGTAAAAAAAGGCTCAAAAATCTTCTGGTGAAGATCCTTTGGAATACCGGTCCCGCTATCCGTGACAAGAAACTCGATATGATCCTCCTTAAACAGCGTGGCCACTTTGATGACACCCCCCTCTGGCATGGCCTGCTGCGCGTTCATCATTAGGTTCATCACCACTTGCATGATCTCATTGGCATTCCCATTCATTTTTGGCAAGGGAGAAGAAAGGGCCTTCTCGATCACGACGCCGTTGCTCACCATGAGGTGAGCCACCAGTGTAATGGTCTCCTCAACGAGGAGATTTAAATCAATGGCAGAGAAATCAACTTTCTCCTGACGCGCAAATTTCATCAATCGTTCAATAATTGACAAGCACCGCTTCACGCCCCCCTCAATAATGGACAATTGCGCCCGTATGGGCCCCTCCTGGCCCACCTTTTTCAAGGCCAACTGGGCATAGCCCAGGACCCCCGCCAGAGGGTTCCTTAACTCATGGGCCACCCCTGTTGCCAATTGTCCAAAGGCCGCCATCTTCTCGGACTGCAGGAGGGCAGCACTGGCCAATTTCAATCTATCTTCTCTCTTTTTAAGCTCATCGGCCATTTGATTCATGGAAACAGCCAAAAACCCGATTTCATCCCGGCTTTTTACCTCCAGATAGACATCAAAATTCCCCGCCGCCACAGCGGGAATCACCTGGGCAAGCTTCTGAATCGGACGGGTAATACTTCTCGCCAGAATAAAGCTCACGACAGCGGAAAAAACAAGCACCCCCAGGGAGACCAGGACCAACGTCTCAATCAATTCCCTGGCCGTTAAATAGGCAACCTCCTGGGGGGCCTGCACCATCACCCCCAGGTGCCCCGATTCAACCGGCGCGTAAGCCCCCAGGTAGGGGTGCCCAGAAAGAGAATACTCCATCGCCCCGGCCAACGTCTTCCCCTCCAGAAAAGCCCCCACCATCGGGATCATCAGAACATTCTCAACTTTTGGGCCTGATCCAAGGTGAGGCGTCTTCAACAGGTTCCCCTCCCGATCCACCCAAAAGACTTCAAATCCCTTGGGTTTATGTCCAAGCCGAAGAAGCTTTCTTAAGTAAATCTCCGCAGAAAGAATAAGGGATTCCCCCTTGTAGATCATTGGGAACGTCATGGTAAAAGAGGGGAGTTTTGGGGAGAGATTTGAATTTCTAACCAGGATTTCTCCCATTTTTAACTTTCCGATTGAGACGGGTCGTCGGTGTTTTTCTACTTCTTCCTTGTCAAGCCCCACCTCACTGAATTTAGCGGTATCGTAGACAACAATACGTTCTTTTCCAGCCTGATCACTCAAAGAAACAGACAGAAAATCCTGATAATCCGAAAAAAACTGACGGATCCACTCCTCTCTCTTGGCTTCAAGAATCTCCTCCGCAAGAAGCAAACGGGAGAAAACCCTTAACTGCTCCTGATAAAACTGCAGGGTCGTCTCGGTCTCTTCCGCAATGTGAAGGGCCATCGTCGAGGTCAGATCCAGGACATAAGTCGTTTTATCCTTCTTGAAAATGGTTCCCATCGTCACCGTGATGACACTCACCGCGATGGTCACCACCAACAACATGGTAAACAACAGCTTTAAACGGATTGGGAACCAAAAAAAATGTCTGGGAATATCACGCATCAAAAAGGCTCTTTTCACTTAAAAATGAACAAATTTCTGTCAGGGTTTGAAACGCTGACGCCTCACCATGCGGCGCTGAAAGCTCGCGGCGCCTGCCTGATTCACCGATTCCACTTGCACCTCATTGTCCCCGATTTTTAACAGAATCTCCTTCCTGAAATACCCCACATCACTCACAGGGATCGCCTTGCCATTCAGGTAAACCTCCGATCGAGGATCGGTTTCTCCCTCCACAAGGACCGTCTCCTGAAAAACCACCTGGCCGTCTTTCGGCGCGTAGAGGCGGAGAACGGCAAAAACACCGCTTCTGACCACCTCCAAGCTCCTCACCACACTCCATCCCCCTTCAATCCCCTCGGCATCAACCGCCGCGACTCGCCAAAAGTATCTCCCCTCCTTGAGCGCGCGAGATGAAAAGGCCGCGACAGGAACCTTTTCATCCAAAAGGCGATTCTTAAAACCCGACGCGGAGGACACCTGAAGGTGATAAGACATCTTCGCATCGGAAGGAGACCAGGAAAAGGCCACCTCTGGAGGCCCCTCTCTATAAAAATAGATCCCCCCTTCTTCCGGAGAGAGGGCCGTCAGCAGCCCTGGGAGTCCCTGCGGCGGCTGGGGAGGCCGCCCCACAGGAATATGGGCCACCCGGTTGCGCGCCACATCAATGGTCACCCCCTGGGCCGTCACCTTCGCCCTTCCCGCGTACACCATCACTGCCGCAGACTGGTCCGGTTTAACGTGAACCTGAACATCTGCCTTCTGGTGATCCCCCCCGTCGGAATGGATCTCCGTCAAAGCGGATGGCGTGATAATTTCCATTCCCACTTTGGCCTCATGATCCCCGTCAATCTGGCTTCTGACCTGTCCGTCAACGAGCTCCATGAGCGATTTCTGAATCCCCTGCTTGGAGTCATACCCATGATATTTCAGTAAAACAAGAGAGTTCTCCCCGATATCGAGGGAGTTATGATCGTCGAAAGTAACCACTGCATTGGAGCGAGAGAGCGTGCGAATCGCATCCCGGCCATAGAGCTTTAGCCCCTCCTGGGCGCGCGACCAGACAACCTCGCCATCCCGTTTGCTTTTGACATCATTCTGAATCGCCGTGAGATGGGCAATGACCGCCGACTGTCCCTCCGATAGGACAGGCACTGATCCAGCGTTCTGATTTTCGCCCCCCCCTGCAACCGAGGGACCCGCGTCATTAAACCAACTGTTGACAAGACTAAAATGAGGGAAGACCTGGCTTAAACCAAACAGGAAAACAGCAAGACAAACCCCAATACCTGCCAAGGTAAGAAAAATTTCAATCCATAAATTATGAAGCCTTCTCCTCCGTTTTTTAAAAAACTGCTCGGGGACATCCCTCATTTCCTGTGGAACCGGGTTCCGCGAACGCCTCTTCTCTTCGGTCATAGACTCCCCGTAAATATCCATGGACACCAAATATTACGATTATACCTTTCGCCCCATTTGATTTCTACCAAGAATCGGTCGTTTTAAGATAGGGGTGAGCCGCCCGGGATTCGAACCCGGGACACCCGCCTTAAAAGGGCGGTGCTCTACCAACTGAGCTAGCGGCCCGGAGTGAGGATGGAATTTGATTTCTGCGGGGGCCATATCTAACACGTTCCTAAAAAGACTGTCAAACGCGGCGGACGGGGTCGTAAACAGCCGGCTAAAAAAGCGTCATCCACTTTCGTGAGGCCACCCCCCCCAGCCCCTTTAAATTTAGCGAGAAAGTCACTTCCTGTCGATCGTGCAGGTCAAGATAGGTGAGCGTCAGATCCCAACATTGCCGTTGATATCGCAGGCCATAGTCCTGCTCGACGAAACGGTCCTGATCCGCATCATAGTAACCCCGATACGCCAGATCGACCTTCCAAGGCGTTTTGATCATCAAACGCCCCGTCCAGAATTGTGTTCTTGCAACCGCCTCCACCTCTCCAATGTAGAGCGGATTAAACCGATCTCCCCGTTTGGGGATAAAACCGGCTCGGGAAAATCTCTGGCCGAGCGAGAAGGTTAAAAAAGAGGGCGGAGAAATCTTAACATCCGTGTTCAACGCGCTCATCCGGTGATCCCGGAAGTTATAAAAGGAATCCAGATCGACAGAAACAAAAGAGGCCGGCTTAAATTTCCACTCCCCCCGCAGATCGGAATAAGGAGATCGCCCTGTATTGGCGCCGGGGCCCGACAGGGGTTCCTGTATATTGTAGCTCTCCGTCAGACGGAGAGAGAGCCGCTCTGTGGCAGGTCCGTGAAGTGGGTGGTCAAAAAAACGCTGTGTGATAGAAAAGGTGAGGCTCTGTCGGTCCGCCAGGGTATCCAGATCATCAAGTTGAGGGAGCCCCGAGGTCTGCGAGCCCTGCGTGGGCGGCGAGCCCTGCGTGGGCGGGGAAACCGCGATCGACTCATACATCAAAATCGGAACCGTAGAAACCATTCCCCCATCAAAAGACCCGGAGAACCGCCCCTGTAAATTGATTCCCGCAGGAAGAATTTCTCTTTTGAGCCAATCGCCCGCCTGCGTGGGCTGCGAGCCCTGCGTGGGCTGTGGGTGATACCAGGTCTCTCGAAATCCCAGCCAGGGAACCAGTGTAAGCCCCCCTCTGGTGGAAATGGGCCAGGACAGTCTTGGGTAATAATCGATTCGCTCTGTTCTCACTCCCTTGGCGCTCCAGAAATAAACAGCCGTCGACTCCACATTCAGAAACAGGGGCGTCTTCCCCAGGCGATATTCCTGAAGAGTCCACCCCAACTCTGGGACCCGTTGAAGCGTGGTATCATTATTCGGTCGGGTCAGATCAAGCGTATAGCGTCCCAAAAGATAGGCGAACGAGGCCTCTCCTCGGAAGGCGACAATCACGTTCGATTCGATGTTCTGTTGAGACCGGTCCAGGATCTGTTCTGAAAGTTCCAGAACAGTGTCCTGTTGATTGATATACCGAAGGTCAAGCTTGCTCGTGACCCGATCGCTAAAGCGCTGCGCATGGTTGTATCGAATATCCCAACGTCCGACTTGCTTTTCCTCGTCATGGAAATAATTGGCCTCCCATTTCCCGCGCGATCTGTTCGAAAAAACATAGCGATACTCTGTGTCAATGCCATTCCCCTTCTGACCCCGATGATTCAGAACAAACGTGGCGTCCTGGCTTGAAGAGATGGCCCAGAAAATCGGCTGGCTGATTTTAAATCCATATCGCGAACTATACCCTAAACGCGGCGTCAGCAAACCCGTCTGACGTCGCATCGGCACAATCAGATAAGGGAGGTAGATAACAGGCACCTCACCCGCATAAAAGGTGACATCACGCGCCACCAGGGTTTCATCAAGGGTCAGATGCGCCTCCCCGGCGCGGAGATGCCAGTCAGGGTCCGGGCAGTCGCAAGGGGTCATCGAGGCCTCATGGAAGGCATACCGGTTTGCTTCAAACCGTTTCATCTCACGTCCCTCAATAGACATATTTTCCTCTCGAATAAAGAGACTCCCCTGCTCTAAAACACCGAGTTTCGTATCGAGATTAATCTCCATTCTCAACGCCTTGACCTCTCCACGGTCTTCGGTGACATGAATGTCTCCCTCAACGATCAGCCGGCGGGTCTTATTCATCAATAGCGCGGAATTCGACTGAATCTTCATGGATTCCCAGAACACCAGAACACCGCCGTCTGCCCGATAGACGTCCTCCATTTTCAAATATTCGATCCGGTCCGCAGATAAGCGGATGGGAGAATCAGAGGATGCCGTGGGTGCCAAAGCCCGGGGCACGACCTCTGCCAGGGCCGCAGACGCCAAGATCATCAGCACCACGACACAATAGGAGAGAAAATATGAGAAGAGAAGCAGACGTCGTCCCATCATCCCCGAAGGGGAGAGGGTGCCAGGCCTGAATAAATCGCCTTCGCCTCTCCCACCAGATAGAGGGAACCGGTCATCACCACGGTATCGCGCGGACCCAGGGTGGATTCAACCCCCTCGATGGCCTGTGAGACGGTATCATAAATCGCCCCCTGCCTCTTTGAAGCTATTTTCAGCAAGAGCGGATCTGCGGCACGCTCCGCGTTCGGGCGGGTAAAGACCAGATCATCCGCCCAAGGGAGAAGCGGCTCTAAAATGCCCGCGATGTCTTTATCTTTCATGATGCCCACAACAAGCCAGTGTCGCCCCTCTCTCTCCGGATCTACACCCGTCAGAAAGTCGGCCAGAGCCCGCGCGCCCGCTGGATTGTGCGCGCCATCCAGCAGAACCAGGGGATCGCGACGCACAACCTCCAAACGCCCCTCCCAGACCACGCCTTCAATCCCGGCCACAATGGCCTGATCCGACACCACCACACCCTTCCTTTGAAGGGCCTCAATCACACCAATTGCCACCGCGCTATTGATCCTCTGATGCGCCCCCAGAAGTGGACAGTGAATCTGTAACGTGCATTCGCCTCGATACAAGAAATCTTCCGGAGAAGGCCCTTCCACGAAAATGTCACTGCCCACACGAATCAGTGGGGCCTGTTGCTTCTCGGCCAGTTCCATTAGGACGGATAGGGCCGCAGGTTGGCTGACTGCGGTCACCACAGGGGTTTTCCACTTGATAATGCCTGCTTTTTCACTCGCAATTTCCGCGATGGTTTCCCCAAGATATTCCTGATGATCCAGACCAATATTGGTAATCGCGCACACCTCTGGAGAGAGCAGATTGGTGGCATCGAGTCGCCCTCCGAGCCCCACTTCCACAACAGCCCAGGAAACCTTTGCCTCTGCAAAATAAAAAAAGGCCAGCGCAGTCGTAAACTCAAAAAAGGTCAGCGTCTCCGAAAAATCTTCCGCATGCGCATCGATCATCGTTTTTAAGCGGCCCGTTAAGCGAATGACCTCCTCGCTCAAAATAAGAACACCATTGATACGAATCCGCTCAGAAAAATCAATCAAATGCGGGGAGGTATAAAGCCCCACCTGATAGCCTGCAGCCTGCAAAACCGAGGCAATCATGGCGGCCGTTGAGCCCTTGCCGTTGGTGCCCGCAACATGAACAGACCGGAATTGTTTTTCGGGATGCCCCAGAAGGGATAAAAGACGTGACATCCGCTCTAACCCAGGACGGATTCCGTGCCACTGTAGCCGATGAAGGTAATCCTGCGAGGATGAATCGGACATGGGTTCAGGCTCCAAAATAAAGAGAGCATTCCATCATAACGAGGTAAAGAATTGCAAGAAAAGCGGGGAGGGATTTTTCGGAGATTAACGGTCAGATTGCTTGAAAATACATAAAACGGAGAGACTGTTTAAAATACAGATGGAAAAGGGCACGATTTTAACAATCTTTTAGCAATCGCCGGTTAATACGCTCCCTTACGGGTGAAGACAACACGAATGGTTTCAAGAAGGATCGTCAGATCAAACAGCAAAGAAAGATGCTTGGCATAGTACAGGTCATATTCCAATTTTTCCATCGACTCTTTTTCGGTTGAACTGTATTGATATTTCACCTGGGCCCATCCGGTGACACCCGGCTTCACAGAAAAACGAAGGGCGTAATAAGGGATTTTTTTTCTTAATCGCTCGACAAAGTTCGGGCGTTCAGGTCGAGGCCCAACCAGGCTCATCTCTCCACGTAAGACATTCAGTAACTGTGGAATTTCATCAAAACGAAGGGATCGCATGACCCTCCCCAGCGGGGTGACCCGTGGGTCATTTTTAGAGGCCCAGACCGGCCCGCTCTTAACTTCGGCATCTTCATACATCGACCGAAACTTCATCACCATAAATGGCTTTCCTCCTTCTCCAACACGCTCTTGAGAATAGATGACCGGCCCTTTTGAAGTCATTTTGATTAAAATCGGCAAAATAATAAAAAAAGGGATACCCACAATCATGCCGATGATGGAAAAGAACAGATCGATCAATCGCTTCGACGTTCGTAAGAGGCTGGGCCTGAAAAATCCTTCTCCAAAAATAAGACTGCTTGGATGAATGGATGAGACCAGTAAGCGGCCTGTCAGATTTTCATAAAACGAGACTGCGTCGATCACCTCAACCCCCTGTACGCGTAGACTAAGGAGTGATTCCACGGGCAATTGGCCGCGCCGATCCTGGAGAGCAATTAAAATTTTCTTAATTTTATGCGTGGCAACAACATGGGAAAGCCTCTGCCACTCTTCAGCCAGGGTATCTGGCGACGTGAGTTCCCATCGAAAATGGAGCGCCCGATAGCCCAGACTACGATCATAAAATAAAATATTTTTAATGAGACCGGCAATGGGCGCGGATCCGATAATCAGGACGGTTGTATCCCAGTAGCGAACTTCCGTGACCACCTGATAGACAAGCCGTAAGCCAATGATCAGAAAAGGGAAAAGGATCAGCCGCCAGAGTAAAGGCTGCCAAGGCGTAGGAGATGAAACAAGAACAAAAACCGACAAAAGCGCCAGAATGGGCCAAATGATAACGCGGAAGTGATCCCATAAAAACCGACGAAGCGAAAACCGTGGAACCGGCAGGTGAATGTCACTACAGTAAAGCGAAAACTGGCAAATCAAAAGACTGGCAAGGGGATAAAACCACGCTATTTCTGGAGTAATGTGGCCGGAAGCCGCCCCCCAAAGGAGGAAGGTAAGAATCAGGATATTTTCAATAATCAGATAAACAGAGTTACGGAGGGAAATATATCGGTTAAAAATCCGAATCATTTGCAAACCTTAGGACGGAACAGAAATAGGGCTTCTCTGTCTGACACAGGTCAAGACGGCTTAAGTATAGCAGACGGAGGAAACATTGTGCCAGATGGCCATGATCACTGGGAGTAAGCCAACCCTGTCAGGGAACGGGGAAGCCTCCCCACAGGGGCACGCAGAGCCTTGGGTTTACTTAAGGAATGATACGAAGAAAAAAAATACGGAGCCAAAACAAAAGGATCAATGAATTAATGATGATCCCCTTCAGGGTGCTCTTCGTGGGGGGCTTCTTTTAAGAGATTCGGATTGATCCCGGAACCAAATTCATAGACGAGACGAGCCCCCCGATCCGCCCCCATCGAAACCACAAGCACCAAAAGAATGAGTCCGAGAAACAGGCGCCAATAATGCGTAGCCCATCGCTTTTTGTGGTTAATCCAAAAGAAATAACCTGCCATGGAAAGCCCAAAAAACGTGGCGGTCACCATCCAGTTTCGGTGTACGTGGATGGGATCATGCGCAGGGCTGTGGTGCCCCATAGGATCGGCCGCTGCCAGAGAATATTCAGCGATCAATCCGGTTATTAAAGTCACAACAGCCGTCAAGGCCGCCAGGTACAACATCCACGTGGCGACAAGATGACATTTTTCATCGTAAACAATGGCAATCCCCTCCATAAGAAGGGCCCCCGTGAAAAAAGCAATCGGGAAATGGACAAAGAGAGGATGCAAATTCTGAAGCGCGGCAATTCCCGGAAACAAAATATCAACCATCAGCAATCCCCTTATTTTTGAAGATTTATTGACCTGTTAAAGACTCGCCACTCACGCAGACAGGGGGACCGGAATCGTTTCTGTCTGCGCCTCAATCTGGGACCGTTCCGCATCAGAGACAGGGATCTCTTCAAATGCCAACAGCGCCTGCCCCTCCGCCTCTATCTCCGCACCTTCTGTGGATTCGAGGAGATCGGAAAACTCCTTGAGCGTGGGCAGGGCAGACAGATTAGGAAGACCTAAATACTGGAGGAACTCCTGCGTTGAGCCATACACGATCGGACGCCCCACCACCTCCTTCCTTCCAACAACCTTGATCAGCTTACGCTCCATCAGCGTTTTGAGCACACCGGCCACATCCACACCCCGTATGGCCTCAATCTCGGCGCGTGTCACCGGTTGTTTATACACAACAATCGCCAAGGTTTCCAGCCCTGGCCTGGATAAGCGGTTCGTGGTCTTCGTCTTTTCCATCCCCTTGATCCATGGCGCCATCTCAACCCGCGTTGTGATTTGGTATCCTCCGGCAACTTCAACAATTTGCAATCCCCGCCCAACGCCGCCGTAGTCTTGGCGGAGATCAAGAAGCACCTCCTGGATTTCCTGCTGATACTCCCTCCCGATGACCTCATAAATACGATTGAGCGAAAGGGACTCCCCAGAGACAAACAGCAACGCCTCAACAATTGGCTTCAGTTCATTCCGTTCCATCTTCTCCTCCATCAGCGCGTAAGTCCATCTTCCATATTCGAAGCGCTCCCCCTCTCTCCACTTGAATAACACGAATCCGTCCCAGACGAATCACCTCCAGGAGCGCCAAAAATGTCGTCACCACCCGATGCCGCGTACACGCCCCTTCAAACAGTTGCTCAAAAAGAATGCTCGGATGAATCTCCATCTGTTGAAGGATCAACTGGACCTGATCCTTGACGGAGAGTTCCTCGACGGTAATATGCAGCAATTGCGGATTCGGAAGACGCGCCATCACCTTTTTTAAGGCATCCAGAAGATCATACGGGGTCACCTCCGAAAGCCCGATTTCATCGGGGGGCAGATCCACCGGGGTCGACTCCCTTCCAAAAACATCCTGCCAATGGGCCTCCCGCGCTTCCATAAACCGCGCCACCTCTTTGAAGGACTGGTACTCCAGCAGGCGTGCGACCAACTCAAGACGGGGGTCTTCTTCCTCCACCGTTTCCATCTCTCCGGAAGAGGGCAGCAGCGTCTTCGACTTGATATAAAGCAGCGTCGCGGCCATCACCAAATAGTCGCCGGCAATCGATAAGTTGAGGGTTTGCCTTAGTTCAAGGGCTTCGATATACTGTTGCGTAATCAGGGCAATCGGGATGTCATAGATGTTGACTTCGTTTTTTTTGATCAGATGCAGCAGGAGATCCAACGGCCCTTCAAAGGCAGCAATTTTCACGCAATGGCCCGCTTCGTTTGTTTCCATATATCAGCATAAAAAGTTTATCGAATTATAACAATTGTAAAATTTAAATCAAGACTTAAAAAATAGAGAAAAGACCACTTATTGTAGTCCGCCTACATGATGGATCTATATGCAGTGTGTTGACATGATTTTTATTTGTTGTCATAAATAGCGGAACATTCCAAGTGGGGATTTTTTATGTCCGATCAAATCAGTGACCTCCCACCGTTTTTCAGCCGGAAGGTCTCTGGAATTCTCCTCCCCCTTTTTTCAGTCAAAACAAATAAAAATTTTGGAGTGGGCGAGATCCTCGATCTGATCCCTCTGATTGACTGGATGACTGAAAACCATCTGCATGTCCTTCAAATACTCCCGATCTGCGAAACAAGCCCCATGGAGACCTGCCCCTATCTGGCCTTAAGCGGCATCGCGCTCGATCCGATTTATCTCTCCGTGACGGAGTGGCCTGACTTCAAGAAAAGTCCCATCGCCCAAGAAGATTTCGTCTCCCCCGAAAGTCAGGCCGACCTTCGGGGATGGCGTGAAAGCGACAAGGTTTGTTATGAGGCGATCCGACGATATAAGACCCGACTCATGACCCTGGCTTTTCAGCACTTCATCAAGGAAGAGTGGGAACAACAAACCCGTCGCGCCCGGTCCCTCCAGACTTTTATCACGGAAAAGTCCGCATGGATTGAAGATTACGCGCTCTTCCGCCTGATCAAGGAGAAAAACAACTGGAGTCATTGGTTCCATTGGCCGAAAGATCACCGGGATCGAGATCCGGTCGCGATTCAAACACTGCAACATGAAGAAAAAGACCGTCTCCTCTTCATTAAATATCTTCAATGGGCCTGCTGGGAACAATGGAAACAGGTTCGCACGCACGTCAACAAAAGAAACGTCCTCCTGATGGGAGATCTTCCTTTTCTTGTCAGTCAGGACAGCGCGGATGTCTGGGGACATCGGGACGTTTTCAGCAGTCATGACACCTTCGGGGCCCCGCCGGACGCCTTCAGTAAAACCGGCCAGGACTGGGGCCTCCCCGTCTTCCATTGGGAGGAGATGGAAAAAAGAGATTTCTTCTGGTGGCGGATGCGAGTGCGTGAATTCAGAAAAATTTACGATCTCATCCGACTGGATCATGTGGTGGGATTCTACCGGATCTGGGTCATCCCAAAAAAAGGGGCCCCTTATTTTCAGCCGCATCAGACCGAGCAGCAAGCCAGACGGGGCGCCAAGCTACTCCACGCCATCCTCGACGAGGCGGGACCCTGCCTCACGATCGCGGAGGATCTCGGCGTTATTCCTGATTTCGTCGCGCGCTCATTGAAAGAATTAAAAATCGCGGGCCACAAAATTCTGCGATGGGAGAAACCTGAATCCCTGCAGGGTCAGTATGCCGATCCGAGGCAGTTTCCGTTTCTTTCACTCGCCACCACGGGGACGCATGATACGGACACCCTGGTGACCTGGTGGAAATCACTCCCGCAAGAGGAGCGGGTGACATTTCTGACCATGATTGATGCCAATCTCACCCAAGAAGCGCCGACAGGACACCTCTCGGAAGCGCTGCACACCGCCATTCTGGACCGCCTGATGGGCGCGGGATCGGCGCTGGTCCTCCTTCCGATTCAAGATGTTTTCGGATTCCAGGAGCAGATCAACCAACCCGCGACGGTTGGGGACCACAACTGGCGATATCGGCTGCCGGCCACACTCTCTGTCCTGCAACAGAAATCGCCCTATCGGGAAAAACTACAGGTCTTGAAAAAAATAATCGACCGACACCAACGATACTGGGCCTTTGTCCCCCTCATCCAGCCCAGATCACGCCATCCCCCCATTCCCGTACGGGTGGCCCAGTCGCCGGCCAGTGGTGTGCCTGCGCATCAAACGCCCCCCTCCAAAAAATGAACCTGCCGCAGGGGTCGCAACCCCTCGGAGGAACCGCTACACCACACGGCCCGCCACCTCTACAGAAATTCGGGTTATACAGAACGGAGAAAGCGGTGGAGCGCCGTTTCCCAGGACGGGAGCGGCCCCCCTAAAAGACTCGCCGTCTTGGCGGTAGAAAGAACAGAGTAGGTCGGGCGCCGGGCGGGACGGGGATACTCTGCGGAGGTGCAGGGAATCACTTCCATCGACAGGCCCGATTCTTTCATAATCTGGGCGGCGAAATCAAACCAGCTACACGCGCCGTGATTCACCAGATGATAGGTGCCGCGTGCCCCCCTTTCAATGAGCGCCAGAGTCCCCTCCGAGAGGTCCTCCGTCCAGGTGGGGGAACCAATCTGATCGTCCACCACCCGGATGGAATCCTTCTTCCCAACCTGATTGAGGATCGCCTTCACAAAATGGGGGCCGCCGTGGCCATAAAGCCACTGTGTCCTTAAGATCAAGTGATTGTCACCCTGGGCCCGAATCGCACACTCTCCCTCCCATTTTGAAGCGCCATAGACATTCATCGGGGCCACGGGATCTTCTTCCACATACGCCTTGTTCTTCCCCCCACCAAAAATATAATCGGTCGAGAAATGGACCAGACACGCCCCCACATCTTTTGCCGCCCGGGCCAGGTTGCCCACGCCAACCCCATTGATCCGAAAGGCCTGATCGCGGTTTGTTTCGCAGTCGTCCACCTTGGTATAGGCCGCACAGTTAATCATGAGTTCGGGAGAAAATTGCGCCACCTCACGCGCCACCGCAACCTCATCAGCAATATCCAATTCATTTTTCGACATCGCCCGTAACTCCCAACCCCTGGGCTGCTTGTTCAAAAAGGCCCGGGCCAGCATCCCATTCGCGCCCGTCAACAACACCTTCATCGTGGCACCCCATAAATCTTTTCATACATCGCAAGATAGGCCCCCGACTTCACCCGCTGCCACCAGTGTGGATGATCTCGATACCACGAGACCGTCTTGACAAGCGTCTCCTCAAACGCATAAGAAGGCCGCCATCCCAGATCTCGAATAATCTTACCCGGATCAATGGCATACCGGCGGTCATGGGCAGGCCGATCCTTCACAAATTGGATCAGCGACTTCGTCTTTCCCAACATTTCCAAAATCAGATCAATCACCTCCAGGTTTGTTTTATCCGACTGCCCCCCGATATTGTAAATCTCCCCCGGCTTGCCCTGGTGAAAAACACGATCAATGGCACTGCAATGGTCCATGACGTAGAGCCAGTCCCGCATGTAGCGCCCATCGCCATAGACGGGAATGGGCTTATCCTCCAGGGCATTCGTAATCACCAGGGGGATCAGCTTTTCCGGAAATTGATACGGCCCATAATTATTGGAACAACGGGTGATGACCACGGGCAAGTGATATGTTTTGTGGTATGCGGTGGCTAAAAGATCGGACGATGCCTTGGTCGCCGAATACGGACTGTTCGGCGTGAGGGAATCCCCTTCCTTGAAAAACCCTTCCAGGCGGCTGCCATACACTTCATCCGTTGAAACATGGACGAAGCGACTGTGCCGAAAGGTTCGAGCCACCTCCAGGAGGATATAGGTCCCATACACATTGGTTTTAACAAATTCATCCGGTTGGACAATCGATCGATCGACGTGGGTCTCGGCGGCGAAGTGAATGATGGCCGTCACTTCACGGGCCAACCCCTCAACCAGTTTGCGATCGCTAATATCGCCCCGGACAAACCGATGCCGTGGATGGCCCTCGATATCCGTTAAATTCTCAAGGTTCCCGGCATAGGTCAGCTTATCCAGATTAATGACGGAATAGGACGGATTGTTCTCAAGGAAATAGCGGACAAAATTGCTTCCGATAAACCCCGCGCCACCTGTGACAAGAACCGTTCTCACCGGACACCTCGTACGCTTTGTTTAAGGGGAACCTCTGAAACGATAGGGATTAAAGCGTTAAAGCTCAATCTGGCCCTGGTCGCCAATAATAAACTTCTGGGTCCGAGGTCGCACCTGCCCCCGTGAGATGACCACCTCCCGGCCCAGCAATGTCTTTTCAATCCGAATATCGATATCGGTAATCTTGCACCGCTCCATGATAATACTGTATTCAAGCTCGCTGTTTCTGATCTCGCAGTCATGATAGATTGAGGTATAGGGCCCGATATAACTTCTCTCAATACGCGTTCCGCGACCGATCACCGCCGGACCGCGGATCTGGCTGGCGATCACCTGCGCCCCTTCTTCGACAATCACCTTGCCACGAAGATCACTTCCAGCATCCACCTGGCCACGAATGATCGGGCCACTTGGACTCTCCACAATCCGATCCAGGACGAAACGGTTGGCCTCCAGAAGATCTTCCGGTTGCCCGGTATCTTTCCACCACCCGGTGACCTCCGAGAAGGTGAGCGTATACCCCTTGTTGATGAGGTACTGATGGGCATCGCTGATCTCCAATTCCCCGCGCCGGCTCGGATGGATCGCGTCAATCGCCTCAAAAATATGGTGGTCATAGATATAAATTCCGGTCACCGCATACGAACTTTTCGGCCGATCTGGCTTCTCTTCAATGCCAACGATCCGCCCTTCTCTAACCTCCGCGACGCCGAATCGCTGTGGGTCTTTCACCAGCGAGAGCACCAGATGACAATGGGTGGATTGGCGTTGAAATTCTTCCACAAAATGCTGAATCCCCCCCACAATCACGTTATCCCCCAGGTAGAAAACGAAGGGCTCTCTCCCCAGGAAATTCTGGGCCACCTTCACCACATGCGCAAGCCCCGAAGGCCGCTCCTGGATCAAATACTGAAGATGCACCCCCCATCGTTCCCCGTTGCCCAAGGCATGGGCAATTTCGGCATGCGTCTCCGGGTTGACAACAATCCCAACCTCCCGGATGCCCGCCGCCGCCACCGACTCAATGGCGTAAAAGATCATCGGCTTGTTGGCAATCGGAATGAGATGCTTATTTTCGGTATGGGTAATTGGACGAAGGCGTGTCCCCCGTCCCCCTGCTGTGATTAAGGCCTTCACGCCTGAATGAACCTCCCTAAGCCTGCTTCCACCCGATCCCGGATGCGCTGTAGCGCAACCACATCCCTGGCCTCAAAACGCAAGACCAATGCCGGCTGGGTATTCGACGCCCGAATCAGACCCCAGCCCTCCGGGAAGATAACCCGAACGCCATCGGTATCAATAATTGGATGCTGTTTCGAAAAATAATCCCGGCACCGCTCGACCACCTGAAATTTTGTCTCGTCCGGGCAATCCACCCGAATCTCCGGCGTGACACAGGTCTTGGGAAAAGACTCAAAATAGGAAGACAGCGGCTTCCCGCCCTGGGTCAGTATTTCCACCAGACGGCAACCCGCGTAAATGGCGTCATCATAGCCAAAATATCGGTCCGCAAAAAAAACATGGCCGCTCATCTCCCCCGCGAGGAGCGCGCCGGTCTCTTTCATCTTCGCCTTAATCAAAGAATGGCCGGTCCGCCACATGACCGCCTTCCCGCCAGACCGGGCCACCTCATCGTAAAAAACCTGCGAGGCCTTGACCTCCGAAATAATCGTCGCGCCCGGGGCTCCCTTCAGGATTTCCACCGCGAAGAAAAGGGTCAGCATATCCCCGAAGATCATCTCTCCTTTCTCATTCACCGCGCCGAGGCGATCGCCATCCCCATCAAAAGCAATCCCGACATCCGCCTGTTCTTTCTTAACGGTCGCGATAAGATCGACAAGATTTTCTGGCACCGTGGGATCGGGATGATGGTTCGGAAAACGTCCATCCGGCTCGCAGTAAAGGGGAATGACCTCACAGCCAAGACGCTTAAAGATCTGTGGGGCAATCAACGCCGCCGCCGCATTACCACAATCGATCACAACCTTTTTGTCTTGAAACGACCCGAAATGCGTCATGAAATAATTAGAATAGGCAGTCAAAAAATCCTCTTCAAAGACGAGGGTGCCCACCCCTTCATCGTAGTCTTTCCGGTCGATGAGGGTCTTGATCTGTTGGATTTCAGCCCCAAAAAGGGTCTGCGTCCCATGACAGAGCTTAAACCCGTTAAACTCGGAAGGGTTATGGCTGGCCGTAATCATGATCCCGCCATCCACTTTTAAATTAAAGAGCGAAAAATAAAGGACCGGTGTGGGACAAGTACCGATATCCACCACATTTACCCCGGTTGAAAGGATACCAGAGAGGCAGGCCGCCCGCAGCGAAGGGCTGCTTAAACGAATATCATAACCGAGGGCAATACAATGCCCCCCGGACCGACGATGCCATGTGCCAAACGCGCGGCCAATATCTGTCGCAATCGCCTCGGTAAGATCTTTCCCATAAACACCCCGGATATCATATTCCCGATAGATCGACACGCACCCTCCCTTGAGTTTTGAATTGAATCCTTGATTGATGTAAGATGCGTCCCGGTTTCGAGTGCGGCAGACTCTCTCTTTAAAATTGACGTTATGTAGCATTTTCAAAACAAATCTTGCAACCTATTGTTGCAGAAGAGGGATCGATCTATCCCCCATTAAGAATAAATTTTAAGGAGATGACATGACTCCCTTAGCGCTTCTGATGCATCGAGAGATTCAGCAGGTCTCTCCCAAAACAACGATTCGCAGCGCGGCACAGCAGATGCGCGAAAAGGGGGTTGGATCCCTCCTCATTTATGAAGGGGAGGAACCCATCGGAATTGTCAGTGAAACTGATTTTGTCCGCAGGGCCCTGGCGGAAGGATTATCGCCAGAGGAAACACCGGTCACGTCAATTATGACGCAACCGATTATTACGCTTGATATTGAAAAAACGGCCAAAGAAGCCAACGACAAGATGGCAGC
>CAYRGU010000044.1:0-5382 GCA_964423845.1 uncultured Nitrospirota bacterium | reverse complement strand
TGCTCCAGGAGATGGCCTTGCCAGCCATCAAACAATCATTGGGTGTTGCGGACAGCGTGATCCCTTCGCCCGATCTGGGGGCAGGAGGCCAGCAGGAATTGTTCTCCTGACCGTCAGCGGTTCAATAGAACAGATCAAAATAACCTCCCCTCCCCCTCCTTAGGGCTCTTCCATAAATAAATTCCTCATATATGGTATACTCCATGAATGACAACCCAGGAACAGTACGCGGTGCTTTATCCGACACTCAACGAACGCCAGTGGAGAATATATCTGGGGACAGAGGCGGCAAAGATCGGGTTTGGGGGCATTAGCGTCGTTGCCAGAGAGTCCGGATCGGACAGAAAAACAATCAGGAAAGGGATGTTAGAGCTGACACGCCCGTTTTCAAAAGAGAGAGTGCGGAACGCGGGAGGAGGAAGGAAAAAGGCGACGGAGACAGACGTAACGCTCATAGCGGATATGGAAGAACTGTTGGAACCCAAAGGAGATCCGATGTCTCTGGTGCGGTGGACGACAAAATCGCTGTCAAATCTTGTTGCGTCTCTTGAAAAGAAACGGCACACGATCAAAAAGTCAGCGTTAGCGAAGGTGCTTGGGAATCTCGGTTTCTCGTTTAAAGCGAACAAGAAAAACATTGAGGGGGTATCGCATCCTGACCGCGACCTTCAATTTCAACATATTAACAAGACGTGCGTAGCGTTTGAAAAGAAAGGCAGGCCGGTCATATCGGTTGATTGCAAGAAGAAAGAATTGATCGGGAATTTCAAGAATAATGGCCGGGAATGGCATCCAAAAGGAAAAGATACGACCGTGAACGTCTATGATTTCAAAAGCCTTGGCGATGGCAAAGCGGCCCCGTACGGGGTATACGACATTGTTAAAAACACGGGTTTCGTGAACGTCGGAGTCGATCACGATACCGCTTCGTTTGCGGTCGAATCGATCAGGCGCTGGTGGGCAAATGTTGGGAAACCATTGTATCCGCACAAAACAAAACTCCTGATCACGTCCGACGGTGGCGGATCGAACGGCGTACGCAATCGATTATGGAAGAAGGAGTTGCAGCAATTTTCGAACGAAACAGGACTGGCCGTCACGGTTGCACACCTGCCTCCTGCCACCAGCAAATGGAACAAGATCGAACACCGGTTGTTTTCATACATTTCAATCAACTGGAGAGCGCATCCGCTTACCTCGCTTGAAACGATCATAGAATTACTGTCGAACACGAAAACCGCCCATGGACTCACGGTGTCTGCCGTTATTGACAAGAATCTGTATCCCGTTGGTGTGAAGGTCTCGGATGCCGAGATGAGTCAGTTGAATATCACGCGCAACGAGTTCCATGGAGACTGGAATTACACCCTTGCACCGCAATCACGTAATTGAGTAAGTTATTTATGGAAGTATGCTTAGTAGAAGGAAACAGATGAACCCTTTCGGCATAGCCGGCATTCTCACCTGTCTTTCCTCCCTCACCATGGGGGGCCTTGTTCTCTACAAGGGGCACACGCAGAAGCAAAATCAGATCTGGTTTCTCTTCACATGCTCCGTCGCAGTCTGGGGCTTTGGCGCCACCTGTATTTCTCTGGAAACCAATCCGGCCACGGCCCTCTTGGTCTGGCGTCTCACCTTTGCCCTGGGTGTAATATGGATTCCCGTCCTGTTTTGTCATTTCGTATGCCTGTTCTGCGACATTCAACAGAAAAAATTCCTTGGGATCCAGTACGGGATCGGTCTCTTCTTTTCGGTCCTGTCTATTTCATCGCCACTCTTTTTCAAAAAAGAGGTTCGCTTCGTTTTTGTTCAGTTTTACTATGGCACCCCCGGGGAGCTGTTTTATATTTACTTTTCATGGTGGGTCTGGTTAGTCGCCTATGCCCACTATCAGGTCTTCAAAAATTACCGCCTTGCTACCTCCGAGATCCGGCGGAATCAGTTTAAATATTTCTTTCTGGCCTTCTTCCTGGCCTATGGCACCGGGTCGCTTGCCTATCTGCCTACTTTTGGTATCGACGTCTACCCCTACGGCACCTTCGGAATCATGTTCTATCCAATCATCGTAACCTATGCCATTGTTTCTTATCGCCTCATGGATATTCAGACGGTCATTCACAAGACGGTGATGTGGATTGTCCTCTCTTCCCTGATTATCTTGCCGGTCGGCGGGATGTATCTTCTCGCAAAAGGGTGGCTGGAGCGGCTTTCTCCCATTCAAAGCGGGTTTTGGGTCGGTGTGGCGATGCTTCTTTTCATCCCCTATATTCAATTTATCCAACCTCGGATTGACCACCTTTTTCAACGCCGAAAATACGATATGCAGAAAGTTTTACGGGGGCTCTTGACGGAGCTGGCGGTCTTGAAGGAGGCCCCTCTCCTGATTGAAAAGATCACGCAGACCCTCCGGGAGGTGTTGTATGTCTCTCACATCAAGCTCCTGTTATGGGATGATGCAAAAGGGGGATTTGAGGCGGTTACAAAAGATGCGGCCGATGAGGAGACGTGGGTTCACTTAGACGAGCGATTCTCTTCCTGGTTGATCGAACAAAACCGGGTGATAGAATGGGAAGAGATTGTCGACCGTCCGGATCATGATTCCATCCGGCCCGAGGCCCAGGCGTACTTTAAGCGGTTTGATGCCAGGATCGTGATGCCCTTCCTCTACCATGGAAAGATTATTGGCCTGATGAACTTAGGCGAGAAGGACAACCTTTCACCCTATTCCGAGGACGACCGCGAGTTTTTATCCACCCTGCAGGCAGAGGCCGCGATCGCCTTGTCGAACTCCCTGATGTACGATGATTTAAAGAAGTTATCCGAAGCGTTGCGACAATCCGCCTCGGCCCTGGAAGAAAAGGTGGTGGAATTGGCCCGTTCCAATCAGGATTTAGAGCAGTTTTCTTATGTGGCTTCTCATGATCTTCAGGAGCCGCTTCGGATGGTCAACCTTTATACCCAATTATTGGGGAAGAGATACCGGGGAAGACTTGATCCCGATGCGGATGAGATGATCCATTATGCCAGCGAAGGGGCCTTGCGCATGCAGGGGCTGATTGAAGACCTGCTCGGCTACTCCCGCGTTGGGAGGGAGGGCCTTTTCGCAAAGGTCAACTGCGAGACGATCCTGAAGCAAACCCTGCTTGACCTGCATACGGTCATTGAAGAGGGTGGGGCGGTGGTGACCTATGACCCCCTTCCCACCCTTGTGGCAAATGCAACGCAGATCGGGCAGGTTTTCTCAAACCTGATTACAAACGCGATCAAGTACCGGGGGGAGGCCCCCTGCAAAATCCATCTCTCGGCAGAGAGGGTTGCCCCCGCGCAAAGTGGTGAAGACACGCCCCTTCCTGCGGCATGGCGTTTTTCAGTGCGGGACAATGGGATTGGGATTGACTCGCAATTTTTTGAAAAGATCTTTATCCTGTTCAAGCGTCTGCACACCCGGGCGCAATATCCCGGCAATGGGATGGGGTTGAGCATCTGTAAAAAGATTGTCGAATCGCGGGGGGGACGGATCTGGGTGGAGTCGGAAGCCGGCAAAGGGGCCACCTTCTATTTCACGCTCCCCGCTATCGAGGGGGAAGGGATGTCAACAAGGCATGCCTGACCCCTTTGTTTGCGGATGAGCGGCAAAGAGGTTATTGTTATAGGGATTGGGCATCGGAAAGATATTTAATTGAAACTAAATTTCGAGTGGGACGAAAAGAAAGACCAAGCGAACATCAAGAAACACAAAGTCGGATTTGATGAAGCCGCGACAGTTTTCATTGACCCATTCTCAATTACAATACCTGATTCTGACCACTCCGTGGAGGAGCAACGGCATATTGACATTGGTCATTCTGCAAGAGGCCGTATGCTGGTAGTGATTTATACCGAACGCGGTTCAAACATGCGTATTATAAGTTGCCGTAAGGCAACCTTGTCAGAGCGAAAACTTTATGAAAAAGGTAATGACTAATATCTCACAGGGAGGGGGCAATATGCGTACCGAATATGATTTTTCGGGTGGTGTGCGCGGCAAACATTACCGAGCCATGCAAGCTGGGTACACGATCACCATTCATAAGGGGGATGGGGCCACCGTTACTAAAGAGGTCATCCCAAAAGAAGGCGGAGTTGTTATAGAACCCGACATTCGAGCATATTTCCCGAACTCGGAATCTGTGAATAAGGCTTTACGTTGTTTAATTCCACTGTTGCCCAAAAAACGTAGAGTAGGGGTGTAGAAGGCATCTCAAGATACAAAAACACAAAGGACGCGTCTCTGGCAGAAGCTAACCCAAACGAAGGAGCGACATTTTACGTGGCACTCCCAAACAACAGCCCTAACGTGATACCCGGCGAAGGAAACGGATGAATCTATTCGAATTATCTGGTTTACTCACTGGCATCACTTCTTTGGCGATGGGGCTATTTGTCCTGTCGAAGGATCCTGTTAAGAAACTAAACCGCCTTTGGTTTGCCTTTACCACATCCGTTGCAGTGTGGGGTTTTAGCGTCCTCTGGATTGCAACGGAGCAGGATCCGCATCGCGCCTTGATCGCCTGGCGACTCGCCTACGCCTCCGGTGTGACATGGATTCCTATTTTGTTCTATCACTTCGTATTAGTCTTTTGTGAGAGGAAGGAAAGGCTTTGGCTCCCCGTTAATTACCTTCTTGGCGGCATATTCTCTCCTCTTTGTCTTTTCACCCCATGGATTCAAAGCGGTGTTCGGTATACTTTTTCCTCCTTTTATTATGGTCGCCCCGGTTCCCTTTTCCTGATTTATTTTATCTGGTGGGTTGGGTTGGTTTGCTTCGCGCATTACCAAGTATTTAAAAGTTACCGAGGTGCCACCGCGATCCGACGCAACCAGTTTAAATATATCCTGATTGCATTTGTCTTGGCGTATGGCACCGGCTCGCTTTCTTATCTGCCTCAGTTTGGAATAGATATCTACCCGGCGTATGGCACCTTTGGTATTATGTCTTATCCGATCATTGTGACTTATGCCATCATTACCTACCGCCTTATGGATATTGAGACCGTTATTCACAAGACGGTTGCGTGGTTGGTGGCCTCTGCCTCCATTGTCGTACCCATTGCGGGAATTTTTTCTGGAGGCCACCAATGGATTACGAGCCTTTCCCCAATTTCGCTTTCGCTGTTTGTCGCCCTCATCGGATGCGTACTGATTCCTTATGCTAAGATGCTTTTGCCTAAAATTGATCATCTGTTTCAGCGTCGGAAATATGATCTTCAGAAAGAGCTTCAGGCGTTTATCTATGAAATTTCTGAACTGAAAAGCTTGGATGAATTGGTGAATAAGCTTCAAACGACCGTAGCATCCATTCTATACACGGAGAAAACATCGCTTATTTTATTTGACGTTAAG
>CAYRGU010000043.1:0-7899 GCA_964423845.1 uncultured Nitrospirota bacterium | reverse complement strand
GAGGAGGTTGCCCTCTTTCGCGCAGCCGATGAGACGAAGCGGCCCGTCCTTTTGAAGGGGCCGACCGGCTGTGGCAAAAGCCGGTTTGTCGCCTACATGGCCTATCATCTTAAACGGCCGTTGATCACCGTTGCCTGCCATGAGGATTTAACCGCGTCGGACCTGGTTGGGCGATACCTCCTCCACGGGGACGAAACCGTCTGGTCGGAGGGGCCCCTGTCGCTGGCGGTGAAGTATGGCGCGATCTGTTATCTGGATGAGGTGGTTGAGGCGAGAAAAGACACGACGGTGGTCATCCATCCCCTGACCGATGATCGGCGAATTCTGCCGGTTGAAAAGCGGGGGGAGATTCTGACCGCCTCGGACGATTTCATGCTGGTGATTTCATATAACCCCGGCTATCAGAGCGTGCTGAAGGATTTAAAGCAGAGCACCCGTCAACGATTTATCGCCCTGGAGTTTTCCTATCCCCCGCGGCTCCTGGAGGCCCAAATTGTTGCGCATGAGGCGGGCGTTTCTGAAGAGATCGCCAAAAAGCTGGTCGCCCTTGGCGAGAAGGTGCGAAACCTTAAAAACCACGGGCTGGAAGAAGGGGTCTCCACCCGGCTTTTGATCTATGCGGCTCAATTGATTCAGAAGGGAATTCCCACCCACCTCGCCTGTGAAGCCGCGATTGCCGATGCCATGACCGATGACGCGGAGATGCGCTGCGCCATCCTGGAGGTCATCCGGGCAATCTTTGCATAGGCAGAAAACACCCATAGGCGCGAACCGACTGCCCTCCTTCTTTTAAGGATCTGACAATGATGTTCAGCGGAGTGTCCGCTTAACGGGACGCGAGCCCCACGCACGCGTGAGAACCAACCCTTATGAATAAAAATTGCAGGCTCCTGATGGTGGTTGCGGTCATCGTCGTGTCAGCGGCGCTGGATTGCGGCAGGCTCCTTGCCGCAGACAGCATTCAAAACGCAGGGGACGTCTTGCAGTTTGCTTTACCGGGCCTGGCCGCCGGCCTTACTTTGGCCCACCGCGATGGCCAGGGCGCACTGCAGTTGGGCAAATCGTTGGGGGTGACGTGGGGCGTGACCTACGCCCTCAAATACACCATCGACGCCAAACGCCCCGATGGTGCCGATCAATCCTTCCCATCAGGGCACACTTCCGGCTCCTTTTCGGCGGCCGAGTTCATACGCAAGCGTTACGGCTGGGAATATGGTGTGCCAGCATATACCGCCGCATCTTTTGTCGCCTACAGCCGGGTGGAGTCACACGAGCACTATCCGCGGGATGTCGTTGTGGGCGCGGGCATCGGCATCTTGAGTAGCTACCTCTTCACCAAGCCCTACAAGGGTTGGCGTATCAGTGTGTATTGGGAAACAAGGGAATGAACCACTTGAAACTCCAAAGAGACCCATGATGTCGTCCGTCTTGAAAGTTTACTGGGTCAATCTAAAAAATGATTTTATAAAATGGGCCGGGCCCCTCGCAGGGGCCGCACCCCTCGCAGGGGCCGCACCCTCGCAGGGCTCCCAGTCCCTCGCAGGGGTTTCCCCTTCAAAAATGATTTTTTTTGCGGCACTATTCTTAATCACCTTTACCAATGGGGCGTTTTTTTCAAATGTGTTCCACGTTTATCCGGTCAATCTGAAAAATATTCTGCCGCTGTTTTCTCTGGCCGTTGTATCCGCCGGGGTGATCGCGCTTTTGTTACTGCTCTCTTGCTACCGCTACACGATTAAACCGGTGATGATCACCGTCCTGATCGTGTCGTCTATGACCAGTTATTTTATGGACAGCTATAACCTCATCATAGACGACGCCATGATCCAAAATATGATCATGACCCATCGTGATGAGGTGCTGGATCTGTTGAGCGTTAAGCTGTTTTTGTACATCGCCTGTTTCGGTATTGCACCGTCTGTTCTGATCTATAAAACAACCATTTTATTTAGATCAAAATGGCAGGAGAGCCTCTCTCGGATCAAACTCGTTCTGCTGACCCTATCGACGATAGTGATGACCATTTTTTTGTTTGGTGATTTTTATAGTTCTTTTTTCAGGGAGCATAAGCCGCTCCGATTTTACGCAAATCCAAGTTATTATCTCTATTCCACCGGAAAATATATGAGCGGGTTCATTCAGTCCGACCGTCTTCCTCTGAAGCAGATCGGGTTAGACGCTAAAATTCCGAAGACCGATACAGATCGGGAGCTGATTATTTTTGTTTTAGGCGAAACGGCAAGAGCAGACCGGTTTTCCCTCAATGGTTACAAAAGAGAAACCAATCCGTTTTTAAAAAAAGAGAATATAGTGAGTTTTACTAATTTCTGGAGTTGCGGCACCTCAACGGCGGTATCGGTTCCGTGCATGTTTTCGATCTATGGCGCCTCTCAATACACAAAAGAAAAAGCACAATCCACCGAAAATGTTCTTGATATCATGAAACATGCCGGAGTCCATGTTCTCTGGCTGGATAATAATTCTGATTCAAAAGGGGTTGCGGAACGCGTTGATTATCAAAGTTACAAGCGTCCCGACATCAATCCAGTTTGTGATACGGAGTGTCGGGATATCGGAATGCTGGAAAAGCTTCAGGCCTATATCGATCAGCATTCACAAGGGGATATTTTTATTGTTCTACATCAAATGGGGAATCATGGCCCAGACTATTACAAACGGGTACCGGCTTCCTTTGAAAAATTTACGCCGATCTGCAAAACCAATGAACTTCGCGATTGTTCTGACGCAGAAATTGGAAACGCTTATGACAATGCGATTTTATATACCGATTATTTTTTATCCAGAACCATCGCGTTTCTAAAACAAAATCATCGTTTTGAAACCGCGCTGTTTTATGTCAGCGATCATGGGGAATCTTTAGGAGAGAATCGCTTATATCTTCACGGGCTTCCCAATATGATCGCGCCGGAGACACAACGCCATGTTCCCGCCATGCTCTGGATTTCCGATCATTATGATACAGTGGATCTCCGCAACCTCGCACAAAGGAAGGACAAACAGTATACACACGATGCTGTTTTCCACTCCTTGTTGGGGCTTTTAGAAATAGAAACGTCTCTGTATGATAAGCGACTTGATCTGCTTCAAAATTAAACGGACCAGAAAATAGACCTCCGGTTGTCATTCCAGAAAGCCCCTGTCGGAAAGCCAGACGGCGTGTCATGAGATGTGAGATGCAAAGAAAAACCCCTGCCGATACCATTCGAAGCCTTTTTGAATCCACGCTGGATGACGATGAGATTTCTGCCCTGATCGCCGGTTTTGAGGGAATTCCGGCTGCCTCGCAAAAAAGTGTTTTAGATCTGGGGTTAATCATTTCGGACTTTTCGGTGAAGGCTGCTGCGGAGTATCTGCGCGTGGCGGGAGAGACGCTTCACTTTATCTCGCCGGAGGAATTGCCGGGCTGGGTCGGGATGGGGATTGCCATTGCCCGTCGCTCCGGGGCGATGGGGATTAAATTTTTTAAGTTGGCGCCAGAGGTCTTCTCAAAAATTCCGGATCGCGCGCGGCGAGAAGCGTTTATCAAGCGCGGGATGGCCCTCACCGAGGGGGATGTGGCGATGGCGTATTACAAAAACGCCCCCGATCTGTTCTCTGCCATCCCCCTCACCGAAACGGAAATGGACCGGTGGGTGGAAGAGGGGGTGACGCTCGGTCGGCACGATTTGACCCTGGCGGTAGAGTATTTTGCGCTGACCCCCAAACTTCTCCTCTTTCTCTCTGTGGCCCATCTTTCAAAGTGGGTGGGCATTGCGACAAAACTTGCCGCAGCCAAGCTCTTCTCCGCGCTTCTTTTCATGCGCCAGGGGCCTGATCTCTTCTCGGCCATTCCCTCCCATGAAGCGCGGCTGCTTCTTCTCGACTTGACCGATGAAGTGGCAAGTCACGCGCCGGTGCTTGCGGAAAAGCTCTTCTCTGACGCGATGTTATCCCTGAACGCCTGCCAGCCCTTGCGATTAGAGAAGACGCTTCTTGTACGGGCGGTTGAGATGGCGCGGTTTGCCCCCGAGATCGCAGCAGCACTCTTCCTCAACGCCCCGAAGATCATAAAAGGGCTCGCGCTTTCCGGTCTGGCCGGTCCGGAGTCTGCGGCCACCCAGTTTTCGTCCTGGATCCATCAGGGGATTGCCCTGTTGAAACACGATGCCGATGCCGCGCACGGTTTTTTTAGTTTTGAATCCAGACTGGCACGCGAGGCCGCATCGCAACTGAAAGGCGGGGTTTTACTCTCGTCGGTCTCGCGGACACTCAAGCTCTTTGCCGAGGCACTCTCTGGTCGGACCGTGGCGATTGCACCCACCCCCCAGGAGGAAGACCCGCCCACCACCGATGGCTACACCCTCTATCTTCCGTCCCATATTCGACATTTCCCAGAGGATGCCCAGAACTTTGAATGGTACAAAGTGGCCACGGCCTACCAGGCAGGGTATCTGGAGTTTGGGACGTTTGATCTGAACACGGCTGACCTGGTTCTTCTGATGGAGCCCCTTCAGAAGAGGAATGATCTCTCCCCGGAGCCCCTGACGCTCACCCGGTTTTTAAGCCTTTTTCAAAACCCGGTTCTCATTCAAAAGCTCTTTGAAATGGCGGAGGGGGCGAGGATTGAATTCCGGCTCCGTCATGCCTATCCCGGCCTGGCCGGCCCCATGAACCGGATGCGCGAGACGGAACTTGCCGCACGCCCATCCCTCGCAAGCCTTTCCCCTCGTGAAGCCATCCGCGAGCTGCTCTATCAGGTCTCCATCGCGGGGCGCACCCGGGAGCCGATTCCCCCGGGGCTTCAGACGCCACTGTTTGATGCCTGCCAGCAGATGGGGGCGGTGCAATCGATGGCAGCGACGGTGGTCACTTCCATGAAATCGGCCGCATCGGTTTATGATCTTCTTTCGGACCCGGTCTTGCCAGATTTTACGAAAGAGATGGAACCCCTTGAGGGGCGCGGAGAGCAGGCAAGCGGACAGGGGGGAGGGGGTGAACTTCGCCTCTCTCCACGAGGGAGAATCGATCCAGGACGTGTTGAGGCGGCCAATCGGCTCATCGCGGATCGGGCACAGGCCTTTGCGAAGAAATTACGGGAGGTCGGCGTGGAGGTCGCAAGCCATTGGATGGAATCGACCATTGCGTCAACCCTCCGAGGCGGAGAGGTCACGGTCGAGACGCTCTCCGAAGCCTCTTTAAGGAATCGGGTCATGGCGCAATTTCTCCCGAACGCCCCCCATCGCGACCAGGACAACAGGCCGTGGTGCTATGATGAATGGGATTGTGAAATGGGGGAGTATCGCGCCGGATGGTGCAAGGTCGTGGAGGAGAAGGTGGAAGGTAACGTCAGCCTCTCTCTTTCCGGGTATCGCGGTGTGACCGCCTCACTCCGTGCGGCCTTTGAACGGCTTCGCCCGCAGGGGTGGCTCCGCCTCAAAGGGGAGCGCGAGGGAGACGAGATCGATCTCGATCGCCTTTTGGAGAACCGGGTCTCGGCCCGCTTGGGGAAGACCCCGACCGAGCGGGTTTATATCGATCGCCAGAAAAAGGAGCGCAGTGTTGCCACAGCCTTTCTAATCGACTTCAGCGGTTCCACGAAGCAGCAGATTTCCGGCCGGGGAAAGAGTGTTCTACAGGTAGAGAAAGAGGCCCTCATCCTCCTTTCCAGGGCCGTGGAGACCGTGGGGGATACCTTTGCCCTCTATGGATTTGCGGGCCAGGGAAAAGATGCGGTCCGTTTTTATCTCTTGAAAGATTTTGATGAACCGTATCATGCTGTCACCGAAGGCCGGATCGGATCGATGGACGCGGCATTCCAGAATCGGGATGGGACGGCGATCCGCCATGCCGCGAGAAAGCTGGCTGCGGAGCGGGCCCGGATTAAGCTCTTGATCCTGCTCTCCGATGGACGGCCATTGGATCAGGATTATACCGGCTCTTACGCCGTGGCCGACACGAAGATGGCCCTTGCAGAGGCCAGGCGAATGGGGATTCACCCCTTTTGCGTGACCGTGGATGTGAGGGGAGAGGAATACCTGAAAGGAATGTACGGCGAGGGGGCCTACACGGTGATTGACCGTGTGGAAATGCTTCCAATCCGATTGCCGCAGATCTATAAACGACTCACGACATAGGAGCACTGAAAGGGATGGACGATCTTTTTTCCGGCTGGCTTTGGGAGATGTTTAAAGAATATGTCCGTAAGATTCGACGGACCGCCTCTACCGGCGCGCCCGAGCTCTCGGTCATGAAGGCGAAATATCAGGAGATTTTCCATGAGTCGTCGATCAAAATTCTGGTGGAGGAGAAGGTCGGCATGATCGTGGTCTTCAATGAGTTGGAAGAGCGAACGACCGCCCAGATTGCCGAGATGATGAAAGAGGAAGCGTTAATGGCCTATCTCGCCAAGACTTACGGCCGGGGGAAATTCAAGATCAATCTCTATCAGGGGATGACCTTTGTGGCCACCCATAATTTTAAGGTCCTGGACGCATCGCTACCCGAGATGTGGCGTGACATTGTGGCCAGGAACAAGATCTCTGAAAGGAGGCTATGAAGGATTCAGCCCGTCTAATTATTTCTATTGTTGGCCGTCCCAATGTGGGAAAGTCAACGCTGTTTAACAAGCTGGTGGGTCGGCGGCAGGCGATCATCCAGGATCAGCCGGGGATTACCCGTGATCGAAACGAGGGGCGAGGCCGCTACCAGGATCGGACCTTTACCGTCATTGACACCGGAGGGCTTTTCCCCCCGGGTATCGAGGGAGAAGCGGGAGAGAGTTTGTCCAAATCGGTGGCGTATCAGACGGACGTTGCCATCGCGCAATCGGATGTCATCTTTTTTATGATGGACGCCAGGGAGGGGATCCTTCCCCTCGACGAGGCGGTTCACCGGATTCTCTGCAAAAGCGGGAAGCCCATTTATTATGTGGTCAACAAAGCGGAAGGACATGGCATAGATCGGCTTGCTGAATTTTATCGGCTTGGGGTCAGTCCCCTTTATCCGATCTCTTCGGAGCATAGCGAGGGGATCAGCGACCTGCTGGATCTCCTCTATCCCCAGATGGCCCCTTTTTCCGAAGAGAAAGAGAGTGAAATCCCAAAAATCGCAGTGCTGGGCCGTCCCAATGCGGGGAAGTCCACACTCATCAACACCCTCCTTAAAGAGGAGCGGTTGGTGACAAGCGCCATACCAGGCACCACGCGGGATACCATTGACACGCAGGTGATCTCCCGGAAGAAGACGTATCTTTTTATCGATACTGCGGGGATTCGTCGGCGGGGAAAAATTAGCGACGGGGTTGAGTTCTACAGTATCACCCGTGTTAAGGAGGCGCTTTCGCGGGCGCACATCGCCCTCTTGATGATCGACGGCGCGGAGGGGGTCACCGAGCAGGATACAAAAATTGCCGGAATGATTACCGAGGCTGGGAAGGGACTGATCCTCCTCGTCAATAAATCCGATCTTTTAGATGAGGAGAACCGGGCAAAGCTCCTCGACCAGCTGGCGGTTCGGTTTCCCTTTATCCATGACCCTCAAATGGAGTTTATCTCCGCGCTGAAAAAAGAGGGGATGGGCCGGGTTTTCAGGCGGATTGACCTCATCTATGAGGGCATGCATACTCGGGTTTCCACCGGGGATTTAAACCGCTTTTTTGCGAAGGTGGTTGAAGACCATTCTCCGCCGATCTATAAAGGTCGCCCGATCCGTCTTCGCTACATCACGCAAGCCTCGGTCTGTCCCCCCACCTTTGTCCTCTTTGCCAGCAGCCCTAAAGGCATTCCCGACCACTATCTTCGTTACATCGAAAATCAGCTCCGCAAAAATTTTAACTTTACCGGCGCCCCGATTCGGATCCGCTTACGGGCAAGGACCTCCCTGCAACCGGGGTGAGGCTGT
>CAYRGU010000042.1:0-5581 GCA_964423845.1 uncultured Nitrospirota bacterium | reverse complement strand
GATAAAAAGATCGGCCCCGACACGGGCAGGCGCACTCGAATCGGGATCCCAGACAACCACCCGATACCCCATTCGCTGCGCGGCCGCAGTGAAAAACATGCCAAGCTGACCCCCGCCTAACACACCAAGTTGGCTTCCAGGAAGAATCATTTATTTTCTTCTGACAGGCTGTTGAAAAAGGCCCATCTGCTGCGTTCTCTCTCGCGCGCAAGCCTCACGTACTCTCACAGTACGCTCCGGTTGCTCGCTCGTTCGGGCCTTGCATCTGGGACCTTTTTGAACAGCCTTAAGTTGTTTAACAGTCTTCTAATACGGACTTTGTTTGTTCCGCCCGGAACTGAAGCAATCGCTTTCGGATATCGGGATATTTCAGGGCCAAAATCGCCGCCGACAGCAGCGCCGCGTTTTCGGCCCCGCCAATCGACATGGCCGCCACAGGGATGCCCTGCGGCATCTGTACGATGGACAGGAGGGAATCAAGCCCGCGTAAATGTTCGGTGGGAATGGGGACGCCAATAACCGGCAAATGGGTCTTGGCCGCGATCATTCCGGGAAGATGCGCGGCCCCCCCCGCGCCCGCGATAATCACCTCCAGGCCACGCGCCTCGGCCTCACTGGCGTACTCAAACATCCGATCGGGGGTCCGATGTGCCGACACCACACGAAGGTCAGCGAGAATGCCAAGCTGTTTGAGCCTTGCTTCGGCCTTTTCCAGGATCGGGAGATCCGTCTTGCTCCCACCCACAATGCCGACCAGTGGATGGGACAGGGGAATTTTGTAACGCGTCTTCATCATCAATCTCTCTCCGTCACAGCTTCGCCATTAGACGATATGGCTGCGGGCAACGTCAAGCAAAAGGCCTGTTGAAAGTTCATGGAGGGTTCAAGTATAGTTTCGTCCGTTGAAAAATCCATGGAAGGATTTTTCAACGGTCTGGTGAAACGATGGAGAGGTGGCCGAGTGGCTGAAGGCAACGGTTTGCTAAACCGTCGTAGGGGCAAAACCTCTACCCAGGGTTCAAATCCCTGCCTCTCCGCCAGCATTAAACCTCTTATGAGGGGGATTGCCATTTTTGGGATCCTTTTTTGCCTTCTGGCTTCCTGTAAAAAGAAGGAAGATCCTTATCGGCTACACCTCTTACAAAGCGCCCATAGCTCAGTTGGATAGAGCACTTGACTACGAATCAAGGGGTCGGGAGTTCGAATCTCTCTGGGCGCACCAGTTCATCCGGCCTACCCTGTTTTCCGTCGGACAAATGCTTCTTGTTATGCCTGCAAACCGCCCATCCGCTTGACAAAATCGTTTCATCTGTTATAAAAGACCAGTAAAATTAGCGTCTTATAATAAAGAGGATACTGGCCGTGGCTATTAAAGAGGGGGTGTCACCCCTGTCAAAACTATCAACAAAACTATCAAAAAAGTCCACTTTGGGGAAGGCGACAAAGCCTGTAAAATCTGCGGAGAAGAAAAAGCCGGCTAAAGTCGCCGCACAGCCTGTGTTACCTGCCGTGTTACCTGAAGTCACAGACCTCTACGAACGGGCCGCATGGAAAAAAGAGAAAAAAGAGTACTGGATGAACCAGTTTAGAAAGATATTGGCCGCAGCCCCCCCCGTAAAAACAAAAACTCAAAAATAAACTACCAGTCCATCAACGCCCATCCCCACGTCAATCCCCCTCCAAACGACATCAGGGCTAACCGATCGCCCCGTTTCAGTCGGCCAGACCGGATTGCATCATCCAGCGCGATGGGAAGCGCCGAAGAAGAGGTGTTGCCATACTTCTGGATCGTCAGATGGCTCTTTGAGGCGGGGATCTCCAATTTTTTCAAAACCGCTTCGATAATCCTGAAGTTGGCCTGATGGAATAAAAAGAGGTCAATTTCAGAAAGTGGGGCCTCCTCTGCAAGGGCCTTCGCGGCCATCTCCATTTTTTTGACCGCCTGCCTGAACAGGGCTTTGCCCTCCATTTTCATCGTATGCAACCCGCCTTTAAGAGAGTCTGTACTCGCAGGAATTCGAGATCCTCCTGCGGGGAGATAAATCAAGCGGTGCCGTGACCCCTCCGCATAAATCTTCATCGATCGAAGGCCGCGCCTGCCAGGCGCAAGCACCGCCGCCGCCGCGCCATCTCCAAACAGGATGGCCGTAGCCGGATCATTCTTATCAATAAATGAAGATTTAACCTCTGCGGAAACGATTAGAACCCGCCTGGCCGATCGATTTTGGATCGCCTGATCCGCGACGGAAAGGGCATATAAAAAACCGCTACAGGAGGCATTCAGATCAAAGGCCGGGATCAAACGGGCGTTAAGCCCTTTCTGAACCAAACAGGCCACCGAGGGGAAGAACATGTCCGGGGAAGAGGTGGAGACCAGAATCAAGTCAAGGGCGCTCGCCGGCAAATCGGCAGATTGCAAGGCCATCTTCGCAGCAGAAAGCGCGAGCGATGAGGTCGTCTCCCCCTCGCCCACCCAATAACGGGTGCGAATCCCGCATCGCTTCTCAATCTGCGCTTCAGTCAACCCCAACCGCATCCCGAGAGATTGACTGGTCATCACCTGCCTGGGCAACGCCATCCCCGTCCCCACAATTTGCGACCGCATCAATCCGCTCCCCCGTTAAAGCACGACCCGATCAAAACTGCACCCTCGTCCCAATTTTTACCCCAGCCATTTTTGAAAAACCTGAAACGACTTCAAGGACATACCGGGTCTCTCCTTCCGTCGGCCCATAGACCGGACATGGGTCAGACCGACAAGGCGGCGTGGCCTCGGCGATATGGGTCACTTTCTTGTTCTCATCGAGCCAAAGGATGTCCAATGGAATGTTGCAGTTTTTCATCCAGAAAAGGTGGGGACCCCGATCGGTAAAGACAAACAACATGCCTCGATCCCTGGGAAGAGAATCACGAAACATCAGCCCCTTCTGGCGTAACGGTTGCGTATCCGCAATTTCAGCATCAATACGAATCCCCCCCGGGAAGGTGACTGTTTTATACCGGAGCGTCGCGTCCGTCGCATCAAGGATCGCTCCAGAAAATAGAAGAAAAACAAGGACCCCAAAAACAGGCTGCATGGATCGCATGTTAGGCATGGCCCCTGGCCCTGTCAATCAGGCCGTTATCAGATTGTTAAACCGTGAGCTTTTCAACAACCGGCGGCCCGCCGCCGCTTCTGTAGAACATCTTATGGGCACCTCTAAAAACCTACTGCGCGGCCCGATTGCTCCGTTGCGCGGTACTCGTAATCCTCATGTACAAACACGTACACTGCGGTTCCTGCGTTCCGTGCGCCTTGCAATCAGACCGCTCGCTACGGTTTTTAGAGGTACCCTTATGATAGAATTTGCTCATGGATATTTGCGCACGGTATCCCCAATCCAGAAGGCCCCTCTACACCGGCGCGGTACTGCTCTCCTTCTTGATTCACCTGTCTGTGTTAATCCTGACCCCCGTGACGAACCTCACCCCCCCTTTGGACGCGACGCGCAACATCCTGATCCAACTTGTCGATCCGCCCCCGACACACCCCCCCCCGGCGCCCTCCTCGCAAAGGGCCCCCAGTCCCTCCTTCCACCGCACGATTCAACAGATCCCGGAGATTCCGGCAGCCCTTCCACCGCCAGAGCGTCTGGAGATCCCGATCCCCTCTGCCCCCCCACAGCCAATGCCGGAGACAGGGGGTCTCCTTGCCGAAGAAACGTTCACCCCGCCGACTCCTGTTCGGGAAGCAAAAATCCCGCGCCTCCCCTTTGTGGAACCTCAACAACTGGATCGACTGGCGAAACAATTTACACAACAAAATCGGCGCAACACCCTTGCAATCAATACAGAGGACCTGAAATATTTCTCCTACCTTCTTAAAATAAAAAGCAAAATCGAATCGCTCTGGAGCTATCCCCTCGCGGCCACTCAACAAGGCATCGAGGGGAATCTTCTGGTTCATTTCATCATTGATCAGGACGGCAGGGTGAACACCGTGGAGATTATCGTCTCGTCGGGCCATGACCTGCTCGATCGGGAAGCCGTGCGGGCCGTGGAAGCCGCCTCCCCGTTTACGCCCCTCCCCCCCACCTGGGATCAGAACCAACTTGTCATCACCGGCCACTTCATTTACCACGGCAACGCGATCTATCTGCGTTAAGCCTGCCCCTCCCTGTCCTCCTCGAAATACCCATAACGAGGTTGACAAAGAAAATGTAGATTCAGTACATTGCCGACTGTCGTTCAGCATTGTTTGTCGCCGTGATAGAGATATTAGAAATATCAAAACAGGCCAGGGTGGCCTCGTCAACAGGAAATGGAATCGAATTGATGATAGAACCAGAACAATTTCATAAGCAATTGGAAGTGTTGGAGTCGCGCGTTCAAATCATGATTACCGAGGTGAAACGGCTCAAAAAAGAGAAGGTGGGCCTGGAGGTCCGGCTGTCGCAGCGTGACAAAGAGTGGGATCAAGTTCAAGAAGAACGCAACGGTGTCCGGCTTCGGATCGAAAATATCTTGGGAACATTAAATCATCTGGAAGAGGAGTTGGGGTCATAATCGGCATGGACAGGGACTCGTCTCAAAATGAATAAAATCACCGTTGAAATTTTTGGACACCCCTATATTTTGAAGGGAGGCGCCGATGAGGCCTATGCCAAGTCTTTGGCCGCCTTTGTCGATCAGAAGATGAACGAGATGGCGGGGCATAGCAAAGGCGTTCAACCGGTCAGGCTTGCCATCCTGGCCGCGATTAATATCACGCATGAACTCTTCCAGATCAGAAATAACCAGAAAGAAAAAGAAACCTACCTCAGCGAAAAAACACAGGATCTCATTGACAGCATTGAAGAACAGTTTGAAGAGTTAAAGCTGGACTGAGGGCTCATCCATCAATAACCTCTTTCCGTATCCCCTTCTATCAACCGCTTTTCCCGCCATGCTTGACTTGTGGATTTTCATATTTGGCTTGGTGATGGGAAGCTTTGTGAATGTTTGCATTCACCGCCTCCCCCGGGAGGAGTCTGTGGTGACGCCCCCTTCTCATTGCCCTTCCTGCGGAAAGGGGATTCGACCCTATGATAATATCCCGCTGATCAGTTTCATGCTGCTCATGGGGCGATGCCGGTTTTGCCGTACGCCCATCTCCATACGGTATTTTTTGGTGGAACTCATTCACGGGGGGGGCGCCTTGTTGATCCTGCGCCAATTCGGTTTTTCCCCGGAGTCATTGGTTTATTTTCTATTCTTTGCCGCGCTGATCACAATCACCTGCATTGATCTTGATCATCAGATTATCCCAGATTTAATTACCCTCCCCGGCATCGGGATTGGCCTCATCGCCTCTTCCACCCTTCTACCCTCTGGACCGGTCAACGCGATCATCGGCCTTCTCCTGGGGGGCGGACTTTTTTATCTGGTTGCCATCCTGTCTATGGCTCTTTTAAAAAAGGAGGGAATGGGGGGAGGAGACATTAAGCTCATTGCCATGATTGGGGCCTTTTTAGGATGGAAAGCGGTGCTGCTCACCATTTTTATCGCGGCCCTTTTTGGATCGGTCATCGGCCTCTTTTTGATTGGGGTCAAGGGAAGAAAC
>CAYRGU010000041.1:0-15160 GCA_964423845.1 uncultured Nitrospirota bacterium | reverse complement strand
CAAATGAGGCTGTTCCCCATACTTTAGAACTGCTTCTTGAAGTCCTGGAATTCCTTTTTCACTTCCTCTATCTCTTCCTTAAGAGTATTAACCGACTCTTGCAGTTTCACAAACGCCTCGTGCTTAACAAAGTGGTCGGTCAGCGTGGCTTGTTGGGCTTGGGATGTCTTTCCCTCATCTGCTGTTTCCTGCAGCACAACAGGGCCAGAAAGAAGATGGGCGTAACGAGGCTCCTTCTTCCCGGCACTGCGTGGCAGGAGCGTGAGATAACCCCATTCTTCTAATGTCTGAAGGGTCTTGACCGCTTCCTCCGTACTTGCGAAAGAATGAAGCCGTTCTGTGCGCGTACGAATTTCCCCAATCGTTTGAAACCCACGCAGCATCAGCACACAAATAATAGCGGCTTCCCTCGGCATTAAACGGGTGATCTTCAGAAAAAGCTCCGAAAACTTTGGTACACGAGAAAGATTATCTTGATCAATTAGGTTTTTTTCTTTGAGTTTCCCCAGTGCGTACTCAACAATTGCCTCTCCGTAAGAGACAATCGGGTCGCGGCTGGAGGTTTGATTACAAGCGTTGACCAGGGTATTCAACGAGAGGGGATAATAGGCAGGAGTGGTTATCTCCTTCTCAATTAAACACCCTAACACCCGTATTTCTTCTTCGGTCAGAACAAAATCAATCATATTATTACGAGCCTTCGCATTGTTTTTTCTTGCCGGTCAAATAATGGCAATAAAGCATGCCTGGCACTGTTACACTGTTACTCTCGCGCGCTATAGAAGTTGCGCGCCAATCTCCTTCGCGGCGCGTTGCACCTCGGCCACCACTTCATGAAGGAACTGGTTGCGGTCCGGCGATGGGGTGACGTCCGGCACCGGTGCCGCCGGTTCGTAGATGTCGTCACCAATGATCCGGGCGCGCTCGAAGGTCGATCCCTTCCCGTGCTCGTCGTAGGCACCCTGCCACTTGCCAGCGCGCTCTGTCCACACACGCCGCGTGGAGAGTTCCCGCAGCCGACTTCCGATGATGTCTGCGAGAGTGTCGTAGGTGCGCTGTTTCTCTTCATCTGAAGGCTTCGGGCCTTCCCAGCGTAGCGGGGTTTGCACAAAGACGTAGATGCGCTCGACGAGTTCCTTACGAAGGTCCGCAACGGGACGCAACCCAGCATACTCGTCCGCCATGCCGGTAGCGAGCCTACGACTGAGCGCTTTGACCCGCGCCCAGTGCTCCTTGACGAACCCGGGTCTGTGCTCGAGCCCGAGCAGGGGCCGCCAAGTGTCATGGAACGCAGAGGCAGCGCTCCGGATTGCCAAAACCAGATTCATCCGATCGTAGACCGGCCGCGCCTCCACCGGCTGGGGCTTCTCAATCACCCGGTCAATCGCTTCCAGGAGTTTGTGAAGCTGCTTGATGGTGCGCTTTCCAGCTGAGGCATCGTGGGAGAGCGGTTCCTGGATGTCGGCGAGAAAGAAACGAGAATGCTCTATCTGCTTGCGGAGGGCGCGTTCGGCAAACGGCCCCAACTCCTCGCCAAACGACGCGAGAACGTTCTCTGCGGACTCCAGCACATGCTGTTCCTTGGCGGAGAACTTCGGAAGGTTGTCTCCCTTGACCTCATCGAAGTGCGTGAACACGAGGATCAGCTTGCGCGCGTTGCCGGTCGCTACGATTTCGCGCATGGCGGCGAGTGACGCCGCTTGCATCGGCTGTGTCGCGTTGTCCACGAGGACCACCGCATCTGCCATCTCGATGCGCCGGCTCACGGCCGTAGATACGGAAGAAGACGACTTCGGCGTGTGCCCCAGTCCCTCGCCGTCGAGCAGCACGAGCTTCGGAGTATGCCCATCGGCCCACGTCGGCGAGAAGCGGCCTGCCACACGCATGCCGTTCACAAGCGGCGTGAGCAGCCGGCCGAAGAAGGGCGCATAGTTGCTAGAAAACCGTGAGATCGCCTTCAGAAACTCCTTGCGTTCGTCAGCCGGGCGATGCCCGCTCCAAGCCAGCGGCCAGCCCTGCCGGGTTTTCTTCACCTCCCCAGGCGGGAGCAGATCGAATCGTTTCTCGATCTCGTCCATGAGCGCATCGGCGATCTCGTGGAATTCCTCGTCGTCGCGCAGCAGATTGTCGAGCTCCTCCTCGAAAATCTCATCGAGTACGCGCTCATCCTCCTTGCCGGTGGGCTTCAGATCCGCACGGAGTCTGGCGGCGAGACGGCCAGCAATCTCGCGCAGTTGCTTGGTCGTCTTGGCGAGGAGTTCGTTCGTACCGGCGAGATCAACCTCCCCGATATCCTCTACGGAAAACAGCTCGGAGTCCTCCTCCGAGTCTTCATCCTCGTCTTCGGGGTCGAAGTCGTTCCCCTGCGCGGTGGGGCCATTGCCGAGGATGTAGTTGAACCGGAAGCGCTGATTGACGTGGCTCAAGAGGCGGCGAAGTACGGTTGCATCGTCGGCATCCCTTGCGGCTGCAAGCACCGCCGCCGAGATGCACTCGGTCAGGTACTCGCGCGCTTCGTCGCTCGAGACGAAAGTTACGACCGCTCGCCACGGGCCGTCATCGAGGACGATTTCGGTGTCGTGAGTCGTCGTCTTGGCGGTGGAGGTCGAGGGAAAGCGCTCGGCGGCAGGGGTGCCAATGAGTTGGCGGACGAGCGTCGTCTTGCCAGCGCCGGTGGTGCCGAGGAAGAGCACGTGCCGGTAGCCTTCGGGTTCGGACAGTGGAAGCGGGATACCTTCTTCGCGCAGTGCGGCGAAGTCCAACTCCGCTGGCAACATTTTGTAGAAGAAAATCTCGACAACCCGTGGATCGAATCGGCGTTCTGCCTCCGCACGGGCAGTCGGATCGTGGTACCGGGGATCGGCCAGTAACTCGTTGAGCTGATCGCGAAGTCGCTCGGCCTCGGAGTGGTCCTGGGTGCTCAGCCCGCGCCGAACTCGGACGCCCGGCTTCCCCGTCGCGTCGTCCTGCCGGACCGGGTGCCTGAAGATGATCGAGTAGCCCGACCTCCCTTGGGACTGGCTTAAGCTCGCGTGATAGCTGCGCTTTGACATCGTTACCTCCGTTGTTCCTATGTTGTTCCGACATGATAGCAGCGCAGCCCTGCGGTGTCAAGAACTTTCGGAACAACTATGGAACAACGAATAGATCTCTCCTCCCGCTCCCCCAAGGCGAGGCACGAGCGGAGGCTATTGCGCATCGCCTGCAAGCCCTTGTTGGGGTGCTGGGGACCGACGCAGGTGCCCAGCCTTCCCGTAAAGCATGCCTGGCACTGTCACTAACGTATTGTCTCGGCGACGACAGGTTTTTTTTGGGGTGAGGGTGCGAGAGGGGGGACTTGAACCCCCACGGGAATCCCACCAGATCCTAAGTCTGGCGCGTCTGCCATTCCGCCACTCTCGCGATCAGGCTGTTGGGCCGTGGACGGGGCCCACTCTATGATGTTTGCGCGAAGGGTGTCAACGGGGCCAACGCGGATCAAAAGCGATTAAGGCATTTCAACCCATTCACTCCCTTCCGGTATTTTCAGGAGAAAGGTGTCGGGAGGTAACCGTTTGTTCACGCTAATTTTCTTGAAGGTGAAGGAGGAGAGGTTCCCCTGTGCCTCGTGGAGGGAAACCCCCTGAATCATCAGGCCATCTAAATCGGGTGCCGGCATCAGGGTGAGCGTTATTTTTTCGAGAGAAGGGCGCGGCCCTTGCGAGAGGTGCGGTCTTTTGGGGATGAGTATCAGGGAAGGGGATTTGGAGTACCGCGCGGATGGCGCGGGCAGTGAAATCGTGAAGTGGTGATCCATCCTCGCCGTTTGAAGGAAAAGAGCGATGGGGAGCCCCGATTCCTGTCCAAGGGTTCCCTTCATCACTTGCTGCTGTTCGGGCATGACGTAGAAAATGGTGTCTCCCTCCACGAAGATTTGTTGGGGCGTGGGTTCGATGTAGTCCCATCGCATCTTCCCCGGTTTAAAAAAGAGGTGCCCCGTCGAGACCACGGCGGTGTCGAAGCCTTCGTAATGGGTGGTTTGCGTGAAATCGGCCTCAAGGGTTGCGATTTTCTGGTGGGTGGCCTGAAGTTTAGTCACAAGCGCTTCAGCCGTTTCTGGAGGTTGCGTGGAGGCCTCACTCACAAGGCAAAAAATGAGGGCCCAGTGTAAGACCCCCCTGGACAAGAAGAAACAGAGAGGACGCGTGCCTGTTCGCAGGGTCATTGCGTTGCGTTTTCTTTTTTAATGAGAATCTCACGGGGTTTTCCCCCCGTGGCGGGCCCAATCACGCCATCTTCTTCCAACATCTCGATCACTCTCGCCGCGCGAGGATAGCCCATCTTCATCTTTCTTTGAAGATAGGTGGCAGAGGCCTGTCCCGTTTCAATGACCAGCTCGCGGGCATTTTCATAGAGATCATCCCGTTCTACGGGCGTTGTGTCGCCCGCAGGGGGCTCTTGCGAAAGATCCACTTCGTAGTGGGGAGATGCCTGTTTTTTGATAAACGCCACGACCTCTTTGGCCTCTTCCTCGGAGACGTATGCGCCATGAATCCGTTGAATTTTTCCTGTCCCGGCAGACAGATAGAGCATGTCTCCCTTGCCGAGGAGCTGCTCTGCCCCATTGGCGTCGAGGATGGTTCTTGAATCGACTTTAGACGCGACACAGTAGGCGATGCGTGCCGGAAAATTGGCCTTGATGACGCCGGTGATGACATCCACGGAAGGGCGTTGTGTGGCCAGAACCAGGTGGATTCCTGCGGCGCGGGCCATCTGGGCCAGCCGCGTGAGGGATTCCTCCACGTCACGGGGGGCGACCATCATGAGATCGGCCAACTCATCAATAAAAATAACGATGTAGGGGAGCGGGACCTCCTCTTTTTTAGCATCGGGCGTCAGGGCGTGGGCATTGGATTCGGCGGCAATCTTCGCGTTATACCCTTCGATATTACGCACCCCCTTTTCGGATAAAAGCGTGTAGCGCCGCTCCATCTCGCTCACCATTTTTTTTAACGCGCTGGATGCGGCCCGCGCGCGGACAATGACAGGAGAAATAAGATGGGGGATGCCGTCATAGAGGGAGAACTCCAACATTTTCGGGTCAATCATCAGCATCTTGACCTCGGTGGGATCGCAGGTAAAAAGCAGAGAGAGGACCATGGCATTCATCCCAACGGACTTCCCCGATCCGGTCGATCCTGCAATCAAGAGGTGGGGCATTTTCGCCAAATCGGCGGCCACAGGGTTCCCAAAGATATCTTTCCCGAGGGCCATGCGCAGCTTGGAAGGAATCTGTGAGAAGGTGCTGGAGGCCAGAACTTCCTTGAGCAAGACCCCTTCCCGATGCACATTGGGAATTTCAATGCCGACGGTGGATTTGGCCGGAAGGGGCGCGATGATCCGTACCTGCAGGGCCTTCATGGCGAGGGCGATGTCATCCGACAGGGTGGTAATGCGATTGAGTTTGATCCCAGGGGCCGGCTCAAATTCAAACATCGTGACGACCGGTCCGGGATGAATCTCGGTGACCTTCCCGGAGATCCCAAAGTCGAGGAACTTTTTCTCGAGGACCTGGGAGCGGGCGACCCAATCTTCCCGGGCCGTTCCCGCAGATTTTGGGGCCGGTTCAGGCAGAAGCGACAAAGGCGGGAGGCGAAAAGACCCTCTGCGGATTGGAGCGGCAATTTCCACTTCCGGTTTCGGGGGAGTCTCTGTGGGAGGTGAAGGACGATCCGGCGCCCTGGAAATGGTCGGGGGAGGAGACGAAACCTGAATGGCATGTTTTTTGGGGTGTTCCTTCAACTTTTGTTTCAGTTTTCTCTGAATGAAATGGACTCCGAGGGTCGTCAGGTCGACCAGGCGATTTGCCCTCAAAAAAAGCCATTGAAACAGTGCCAAGGGGGAGAAGGGCATGACCAGCTGAACAGAGATCAGGAGCAGCGGGAGTACAAGAATCACCGTCCCGGTGAGCGAAAAATAATGAAGCAGAAATTCGGAGAGTAATTTTCCGATCAGCCCTCCCCGGAGGTTCGAAGGGATCAGGTCAGAAGAACCGCTCCACCGGATTTCTGAAAGGGTGGACAAGGTGATCAAAAAGAGCAGCGATCCACCACCGGCCCTGTACGAAAAGGGATTTTCCTTAAACGTATGGATGGCCCGCGAGAGTAAAAAAACAGGGATGAAATAGCCAGCCACCCCCAGCAACTGAAATAGCGACTCCGAAAGAAAGGCGCCGACCCGGCCAACGGCATTTTGAATGCCTGTTTGTGAGGAGGAGAGGGTAAACCAGGAGGGATCTTCGGGATGATAAGTCAGCAGACTGGCACCCACCAACAGCCCCAAGGCCACAAGGAGGACGGCGCCAATTTCATGGGTATGGTTATTGTCGGAGTTCACACATCTTCTCGGAGGATAGGGTGATATTGGGGATAATCACCGGATGGCGGCCCGTTTCCCGCATAATCCACTTTTTTAGTCCCTTTCCTATTTCTGTTTCGACCGTTTCCAACGAACCCCGCTCTTCAACGGAGAGGCTCAAGAAGATCTTCCTCACGACCGTCGCCATGTTGTCCGAGAACGGCTGACCATTTGCTGTGAGCCCACGGGAGATGACGGTGGGCCCCGATCGGATCTGTCCCGCGTCGAGGGAAAGGGTCACCGTCACCACGCCCTCTGTGCCGAGTTGGAGGCGTTCACTGATCACTTCTGGGATCACATCGCCCACCCCTCTCCCATCGACGTAAATTCTATCCACAGGCACCTCCTCGCCCCGTTCACAATGCCCCGGGGTGAACGAAAGTGTGACCCCATCATGAATGACGAAAATGGCGTGATCCGGCAAGCCACAGGCGCGTCCGAGTGTGGCATGGGCGGCCAACTGACGATATTCACCATGCACGGGAATGAAAAATTTGGGACGAACCCATTCGATCATGGTTTTCAACTCTTCCTGGCTCGCATGTCCCGAGACATGTACCGGCGCGTTTCTTTCATGAAGCACCCTCACCCCCTGCTTCGCCAGGAGGTTGATCATCTTTGCGATATCGGCCTCGTGTCCTGGGATCATCCGTGCGGAGAGGATGACGGTATCGCTCGGGCGAATCTGGACGGTCGGATGACGGCCTGTCGCGATGCGGCAAAGCCCGGACATGGGTTCTCCCTGGCTGCCCGTGGTCAGGATGATCACGCGACGGTCGGGGGTTTTAGGCAGGAATTCCATGGGGGTGACATGATCCAAAAAATAAGGCAAATGTCCTAATGTTTCCGCCAGAGCCGCAGTGCCGGTCATTTTTCGGCCGGTCAGAAAAACCTTCCGATCATGATCTTGTGCCGTCTTGCACAGCAGACGGAGGCGGTCGGTGTTGGAGGAGACCATGGCCAGGATAATTCTTCCTTTAATTTCTGAAAATAAAGGTCCCAGGTTGTCCTGAAGCCAGGATTCGGAATGAGATTGACCGGGGCATTCGGCGTTGGTGCTGTCTGAAATGAGGGCGAGCACGCCCGCGTCTCCGTAGCCCAGGAATCTCTCGGGCGTCAAGGGGTCTTGACTGCTTGAATCAATTTTAAAATCTCCGGTATGAATCAAACGGCCCACCGGCGTGGTGATCCCCAAGGCAACGCTCTCCACGATGCTATGGGCCACCCCAATCATCTCGACGGAAAAGGGTCCAAGCAGGACGGTCTCTTTAGAGGTCATCGAGATCAGTTGGGGGGGGTGTGGGAGGCGGTGCTCTTTCAGTTTTCTTGAAAGCAGTGACAGGGTGAATGGGGTCGCGTAAATGGGTAGCGGGATCTCCCGGAGGAGATAGGGGACGGCCCCAATGTGATCCTCATGGCCATGGGTTAAAAAGAGGCCCAGAATTTTCTTCGAGGGGTTGCGTAGATACGAAAAGTCTGGAATGACAAGATCGACCCCGGGCAGGTCATGCTTGGGAAACATGATCCCGGCATCGACGATGATGAGAGACTCTTCATACTCAAAGAGCATCATGTTCATGCCAAACTCGCCGACACCGCCGAGGGGAATGACTTTGAGGGGAGAGAGAGGGTCCGTAGATTGAATCGATGGCGTGTACAAATTGCCGCATTCTACCACGGGGGAAAAATCGAATCAAATTCACCGGTTAAACCCAGATTCCGCATTAGAGAAAGTAGTGGGTATCGTTCTTAAATCCTCCCCTTAGCAAGGGGAGGCAGGAGGGGTTATTCAAGGGCATTCAATAATATAGGCCCAAAAATGAAGAGAAAAATACTAATAACCTCCCCTACCCCTCCTTGTTAAGGAGGGGATTTAAGTCTACATGGGCGTTGTTTTTTCTAATGCGTAATCTGGGTTTAAAAGGTTCCTTTGAGTTTCAAGTGGGTAAATCCCCTCCTTTATTGAGGAGGGGTAGGGGAGGTTATTTTGATCTGTTCTATTGAATCCCTCGGCGATACACCCCTCCTAACCTCCCCTCGCAGCCATCGCATGGCTCGCAGGGGTCGCACCCCTCGCCAAGGGGAGGATTTAAAATGCGATACCCACTCAAAACTTCAAAGAGCCTTTTAAAAACAGAAGGGTTATTCCTCAAATGGTTTGAGTCCTATCGTTGCTTTGGCGGACACCGCTCGGATATGATGAAAAAAAGTTGGATCGGATTCTAAGTCAATCGTTATGCCGAAGGTTATTTTTTACCCCACAGGTCAGGAAGGGGAGGTGCCATCCGGATACTCCCTGTTGGATGCCGCAGATAAGCTACAGGTCAAGTTGCGCCATGATTGCGGGGGATTTGCCACCTGCAGCACCTGCCGCGTCTGGGTTCAGGAAGGGATGGAGCACCTCACCGCCATTGATCTGGATGAGGAGAATATGTTGGAGGAGGCGGAGCTTGCCGCCCCCTATCGGCTGTCCTGTCAGGCAAAGGTTTTGGGCGATGTGATCGTCCATATTGATGTGGAAGAGATGGATTGGAGCCGGTCCGCCTTGCAAGAATTGGGGGCTGCCCCGCAGGAGCACCGCAAGATCGTCCGAATGATGGTGGAGAAGCGGGCACGCCGTCAGGGGATTGGTGCCATTCTCCCTGATACCGCGATCCCTTTCATTGCTGACGCAAGAAAAGAAATTGAGGGGATCGAAAATGATCCCGTTCAGATGGCTGCCTTGGTGAAGCGGATTCGTGAAGAGGTCTGACCTCATGGAAAAACATTTTTGAAGATTCAACTGAACGGCGTGAGCCTCTCCTATCGCGACGAAGGGGCCGGCCTTCCGATCCTTTTTGTTCACGCCTTTGCGCTCAACCAGTCGATGTGGGATGCCCAGGTCGCTGCGCTTTCTTCCAACTTCCGGGTGATTACCCTGGATTTAAGAGGGCATGGCGACTCCGATGCGCCCGCCTGGTTTTACACCATGGAACAGCTTGCGGAAGATGTCGCGGCCCTCATGGACCATCTTTCTCTCCCCCGCGTGATCTTGGCCGGGCTTTCCCTGGGGGGATATGTGCTTTTTTCTTTTTATCGAGGTTTTAAAGGGCGGGTCATCGGTCTGATCCTTGCCGATACACGGTCTCAATCGGAACCGTCGGAGGGTGTAAAAAATCGGTTTGAAATGGCCCAGTTGGCAACCAGGGAAGGTCCTTCGTCCGTGGCGGACGTGATGATTCCCAAGCTGTTATGCCGCACCTCTCTGTTGACCCGGGTTGATTTAATTAAAAAAGTTCGAGGGATGATTCAAGCGACGCCGGTTGCCGGGATCCTTGGAGGCTTGATGGGGATGGCCCTTCGTCCGGATGCGACAGGGTTGCTTCCCCAGATCACCTGTCCGACACTGATTCTGGTGGGAGAGGAAGACCCGCTGACGCCGCCGAACGAGGCCCGTGTCATGGCCGAGAGGATTTCGAACGCCACTTATGTTACCATCCCGTCGGCCGCGCACCTTCCCAATATGGAACAGGAGGAGGCCTTCAATGCCGCCGTGCTGAAGTTTGCTCGGTCCGTTACATAAATTCACACACGTCAAAATCAAGGAGGTTACACAATGTCAGATCAAGCAGTAAAAGAAATTGAAGTGGGAGATGAGGCGCCCGAATTTACCCTCCCCGACCAGGATGGTCAGAATGTGACGCTCTCCTCTTTTCGCGGGAAGGCAAATGTGGTGCTCGCTTTTTACCCCTTCGACTGGAGCCCTGTCTGCACGAACGAGAACAAGTGCTTCACCAATGACTTGGGGGAGTTTGGGGCGAGTGGCGCCGAGGTGTTAGGGATCAGCGTGGACTCCAAATGGTGCCACAAGGCCTGGAAGGATGCGTTGGGATTGAAGCAGACCCTTCTGGCGGATCTCAAGAGAGAGGTCTGTAAGAAGTATGGCCTGTTCCTGGGGGATTTCAATTGCGCCAAGCGTGCGACCGTGATCGTCGATAAATCTGGCAAGGTCCAATACAAAAAGGTGCAAGAGGTTTTAAGCGCGCGAGACAATAAGGATATTTTAAAAGCGCTTCAAGAGGTCAGGTAATCTGTTTCCCTCTGCGGAAGAATCCTTCCGCAGAGGGAAAATCAGAGACGCGCCGATGACAGATGCTGATCTTATTCCCAGGGTGGACGATACCAACTATGGTGACTTTGCGAGGTCTCCTGCGGCGGTGGTTGTCTTCGGGATTGCCTCCTGCATTCCTTGCAATGAGTTTGATCCCATCTTGAAGCAGGCGGCTGGCAAGCATGGGAAGACCGTTAAATTTGGAAAGGCCCTCATGCACATTCCGGGGGCTTGCCGAGAGATCAAAAAGCAACATACCTTTAACACCTTTCCCACCTCTCACTTCTATCGAAATGGCGTCTTGGTTCATACCGAAGAAGAAAAACTTTCCCTTGAAGATTTAGAACGATGCATTCACGAACATCTCCTTGCCTGAAAAATTGCCCGCTTCGCTGTGATGATGCCGCAGAATCCTAAAATTCTTATCGTTGGCGCCGGGGCAGTCGGTGGCTACTTTGGCGGGCTCTTGTGCAACGCGGGGGTTGACATCACTTTTCTTGTCCGACCTGCCACTTATGCTGCGATCAAGGAGAATGGGTTGACCATTCAGAGCGTGAATGGCAATTTTACCCTGCATCCCAACGTCGTCCAGTCCGTCTCTGAAGTCCCTTCAGCGGACTATATCTTGCTGACGGTGAAGTGCTACGACCTTGCCGCTGTCCTGGAAGAGATTGCCCCGCTGGTCCACAAGGGAGCGGTGATTGTGACCCTTCAAAATGGTGTGGATACAGAGGAGAGGGTCGAGGCCTATTTCAAGAGGGACTGTTTTGTGGCGGGGGTGGTCTACATCACCGCGCGCCTTGCCAAGCCAGGTGTCATCGAGCATTTCCGGAGGGGGGTGATCTCGCTGGGAGAATATTCTGGGGCGCAAAGCGAACGGGTCTTGCAGTTAGTTCAGCTCTTAAAGGGGGCGGGGGTGGTCTGCGCTCTGGCAAAAGACATTCGCTACACGAAATGGGAGAAGCTGTGCTGGAATGCCACGTTCAACCCACTTTCCGTGATCCTGGATCACCCGATCTCACTCATTCTGAACACCCCGTCCCTTTTGGGGCTTGTCCGGGAGGGGATTCGGGAGATCATTCATCTGGCCGCCGCCGAGGCGATTCATCTTATCCCGGATGTGATCGAGACGACGATCTCGGTGTCGGGCCAATTTTCGGCTTACCATACCTCGATGTATGAAGACTATAAAAACGGGAAACCCACGGAAATAGAACACTTAAACGGCGATTTAATCCGACGGGGAAGGAAATGGGGCATTCCCACGCCCGTTCATGACACCCTCTACGCCCTCATCAAAGGTCTGGAAGAGAAAAGGAGGTTGATGTAGGACTCTTTCAGACTTGATTGTTCCCGCTTATGAACGCCTTAGTCATGATACGAAAAATGAGAAAAGCCATTCCTCCATCCGCCGTTAACTTCTCTGCCGCCTTTTCTAACTTGAATCCAAAAACCGTTTCTCGTATCATCATCTTTGGCCTTCCTGCCTATAAGGTTTCACCTGTCAGGTGAGTGTTGTCCTCACCCGAAAACCGGATACTTGCATAGAGGGCCCCCACAATTTCTTACACTTTTATCTCTGCTTTAGGAGATATACATGGAAAAAGACGATATCGAAGAGATTAAGCGTCATTTTGGAGTTATTGCGGAAGGGCTCCGGAATGAAATCCGCCATGTGGCGGAAGGCCATGAAGTGATCCAGCAGGAAATACAGGAATTCCGTGAAGAGGTCCGTAACGAGTTTAAAGAAGTGAGATCGTTGATTAAGCTCTCCTAATGCCGAGTTGGATCAACGGATCAGAACCCTTGAGGAGAGTGTGTCCTCCCTCCGGAGTCGTATGGACCGGCTGGAGGCGCGGCAGAATTGAACCGTTTCCTCTGCGTTTATGGAAGACGGAATTACGGGAGTTCTTTGAAAGTGAGGTCTTGAAGTGATTAATCTCCTGCCCCAGACTTTAGAGGTATTTGCATGAACCCCCACGCATCCCAACCTACTGCGCTCATGGCGCTCGTGCGCAGCCTGTGGCGCAACCGCCAGCTCATCGTGCAGATGACCAAGCGCGAAGTGGTGGGCCGCTATAAAGGCTCCGCCATGGGATTGGCCTGGTCGTTCTTCAACCCCGTGTTCATGCTGACTGTGTACACCTTCGTCTTCTCCGAGGTCTTCAAAGCGCGTTGGGGAGGGGGTGGCGACGAAAGCAAAACCCAGTTCGCCGTGGTGCTCTTTGTCGGCATGATCGTCTACGGTCTGTTTGCCGAAGTGCTCAACCGCGCCCCAGGCTTAGTTTTGTCGAATGTCAATTATGTCAAGAAAGTCGTGTTCCCTCTGGAGATCCTGCCGGTCATTGCCGTGGGCGCGGCGCTATTCCACAGCCTCATCAGCCTTGGCGTACTGCTGGCCGCCTTTACACTCTTTAACGGCTATCTGCACTGGACGGCGATATTTACCCCCCTGGTTCTGTTGCCGTTGGTCATCCTCACCCTGGGTCTCGCCTGGATGCTGGCATCCCTGGGTGCATTCCTGCGCGATGTGGGCCAAACCATCGGCATCATCACCACCGTATTGATGTTTCTCTCCCCTGTCTTTTATCCGGTGACTGCGGTGCCGGAGAAATTCCGCCCGATCATCATGGCCAATCCGCTGACCTTCATCATCGAAGAAGCGCGTGAAGTGTTAGTCTGGGGACATCTGCCCGCATGGTTTGGATTGGGTCTCTACACCTTGGCGGCGACCGCCATCGCCTGGGCAGGCTACGCCTGGTTCCAGAAGACCAGAAAGGGCTTTGCCGATGTCCTTTAGCCTGCCCACCCCCCCTTGCCCGCCGGAAGAGGGGCCATGAGTGAGGGATGCGAGTGTTGCCAGATCAATGAGGACGTTCGAACCCATTGAAATTCAAAGGAACCACAATTACGTATACTGTCCCCGGAATTACGAGGAATTGAGAACAGGGTAAAATTACAAGCTAAAAAAATGAGACTGACTCAGTCACAGATAGAGACGATTCGCAAAGCGACGATCCACAATTTTGGCGAGGGCGCGTTGGTTTGGCTTTTTGGCTCACGTTTGAATGATACCAAACGCGGTGGCGATGTTGATTTGTATGTCGAAACCACACGCCGAAATACTTTAATATCAGAGTTGCGTTGCAAAATTGCGCTTGAAGATAGTTTGGATTTGTCCGTTGATCTGATCGTAAAAGAACCTGGCAAAGACAAACCCATATACAACCTGGCAAAAACTCAAGGGGTTAGATTATGAGCCTCTTTGACGATCAGCGCTATATGAGGATAGGATCGGAGACATTGGTCTCGACGAGAATCATTTGGAATACCGACTACTAAAAAAAGCTGCAAAATTTAGAAACTTTAGGAACAATGACATGACCTCCTACAGAAGCCAGAATGGTGTATGTTAAAGGAGATTCAAGATTCTATTAAAATAGAAAAGGCGTTGTATACAAGACATGCAAGAAACGAAATGGAAGGTGAGGGGTTTGGTGAGATAAGCGAAAAGGAAACCACAGAGGCCATATTAAGCGGTAAGATCATCGAAGATTATCCGGAAGATGATCCTTATCCAAGTTGTCTTCTGTACGGGAGAAGCTCTGAAAATCGGCCACTCCATATTGTTTGTGCTTACGCAAAAGATGCCGAAACCGTGATCATCATAACGGTTTATCAGCCTCATCCGGATCGGTGGATAGATTTTGAAAGGAGAAAGAGATGAAGTGTGTGATTTGTAAGAGTGCAGAGATTGAAATGAAGACGGTTGAAGAAGAGATTAAATCTGGAACCGATATTGTGTTGATTCCGATGGACGTTTTTGTTTGTTTGAATTGTGGCGAAAGATATTATGACAGAAAAACAATTAGAAAAATGGAAGAGATGCGGTCTGGATTGAGAAACCACGATTTGGAGGTTGAAGAAGTCGGTAAAGTCTTACGTGTACATATCGCAGTACAATGAAAATTTTAAGGAGCATTCTGTGATTGAATCGAGAAGGCGGATGGTGGTTGACGGAGCAACGGGAAATAAAGGGTAATGATGACCGCTGAAATCAATAAAACGTCCTCTCCCCTCGCGGGGGAGGGTTGGTGTGAGGGGGAGCAGGCTACAACGAATAAAGTGTCCGACATCGCCATCCGCGTCCAAGGTTTAAGCAAGCGCTACCCTCTTTACGGTGCACCGCGTGATCGCCTCAAGCAGTTTGTAGCCCCACGTCTGCAACGCATGGCCGGGCAAAGCCTCAAGCAATGCTTTCGCGGATTCTGGGCGCTCAAAGACGTTTCGTTCGAGATCAAAAAAGCCGAAACCGTCGGCATCATCGGACGCAACGGATATGGGAAACCTACCTTGCTGCAAATCATCTGTGGGACGCTGACCCCAACGGGCGGCATGGTGGAAACCCATGGCCGTATCGCTGCACTGCTGGAGCTTGGCTCCGGCTTCAATCCCGAATTCACCGGGCGCGAGAATGTCTAATTTGAATGCGGCCGTTCTGGGTTTGAGCAAAGAAGAGGCGGATGGATGGTTTGAATGTTGAAGACATCGTTGCCTTTGCTGATAGGGTATTATGGCATTGCACGAATGGGCTAACAGGTATCAGGCATAAGGAGATCGAAAATGCACGCGATAGAATTTGAAGCTACTTCCCATCAACACACGATACGCTTA
>CAYRGU010000040.1:0-15435 GCA_964423845.1 uncultured Nitrospirota bacterium | reverse complement strand
TCGCGTCAGGAATCCGCACGGGCCTCCGTGGTCATCAGCCTGAAGGCCGGGCGCAAACTCGCCGAGAATGAAGTTCAGGGAATCGTTCATCTGGTGGCAAGCAGTGTCGAGGGGTTGGATCCCCAGATGGTCACCATCGTGGACAATACCGGCAGGATGCTCTCCAAGCGGCCAGACTCCGCGCAAGACGCCCAAATGGATTATCAGGTCAAGGTGGAGAAAGATATTGAAATTAAGATCCAGACCATGCTGGAAAAGGTCGTGGGATCGAACAAAGCCGCCGTCAGGGTTACCGCCGCGATTGACAACCGTAAAGTTGAGCTGACCGAAGAGAAATTTGATCCTGAAAGCCAGGTCATCCGCTCCGAACAGCGCTCGCAGGATCAAACAACAAGCGCCAACCAATCCGCAGGGGCGGCCCCAGGGGTCCTTTCAAACGTTCCTCCCGGTCCACAACCAGCAGGACCGCAATCAACGAGCAACAGTTCAAGTAATAAAAAGGGAGATACCGTCAATTATGAGATCAATAAAAGTATCAGCCATGTCGTAGAACCCACGGGAATAATCAGGAAGCTGTCGGTCGCCGCGCTGGTCGATGGAACGTATGAGTCTGCGACAGATCCGCAGGGGGCCGTCACGAGAAAGTATGTCCCGAGAAACGAAGAAGAAATGAAAAAACTCGAAGAACTCGTTAAAAAAACGATGGGGTTTTCAACGGAACGGGGCGACCAGTTGGAAGTGGTCAACGTTGCCTTTGATGCGGGTGCCTTCGAGGAGCCGGATATTCCGGTTCCACTCTCCGCACAGGTGGCTGATTTCTTTAAGACAAACTGGCCTTCCATGTTCCGATATTCATTTGGCTTACTCCTCGCTTTAATCGTCTTTCTCTTCGTCATCCGGCCCATTATCAAGGCCCTGGTCACCCCGCCTCCTCCACCTCCCCCAGTCGTAATGGCCGTCCCGGATACCGCGGCGGCAGCCGCAGCCGCCGCCGCAGCTGGGCTCCCCTCCGCAGCAGCCCTGTCCGCCATAGAGCAGGCGCAGCAGCTTGCTAAAGAAAACCCGGCCGCCGCAGCGAATGTGGTCAGAACATGGCTCCAGGAATAGGGATTCAGGAGAAATTATGTCCGGAAAACTGACCGGTTATGATAAGGCCGCGATCCTGTTGCACGCCCTCGGAGAAGAAGCGGCCTCTGAACTTTTAAAACAACTCACCCCGGAAGAAATCCGGAGGATGGGGGTCAAGCTCTCCACACTCCCAGACGCCTCCCAGCAGAATATCGACACCGTCATCTCTGAATTTGGAGATCTTGCTACCGCCACGGGCGCCATCAGCAAGGAGTACCTCCGGGGGCTTTTATCCAAGGCGCTGGGCCAGCTTGGACAAGCCAAAGTGAAAATGAATGCGGACTCGGCCTCTCCGGAGATGGAGGTCCTCCAGTGGATGGATCCGAAGGCCATTTGTAACATCATCAGAAATGAACATCCCCAGGCCATCGCCTTGATCCTGGCCAATCTTAACCTGGACCAGAGCGTTCAGATCTTAACGCAACTTCCAGATGCCTTGCGTGGCGATGTCCTGATGAGAATGGCCACCCTCAACGAAATACCGCCGGGTGTTTTGCATGAGGTCCGAGAGGTCCTGGAAGAGGTCCTGGAGGGGGAATTAAAGCGTGTTCAGTCAGGCCCCAGCGCACAGGTTGGGGGAGCCAAAATGGTGGCCTCCATCTTAAGCCAGATGGAGCGTTCGGTCGAACAAAAGGCGATGTCCTCGATTACCCAGAAGAGCGCCGCGTTGGGAGAAGAAATTCGGGATCTCATGTTCGTATTCGATGATCTGATTCGACTCGATGATCGCGCCATTCAGGAGATGCTCAAAGAGGCGAGCAAAGACCAGCTTGCCATCGCGCTACGGGCCGCGAAAGATAACGTGAAAGAAAAGATCTTCAAAAATATGTCGGAACGCGCGGTCGAGATTTTAAAGGAGGATATGGAGTCCCGTGGCCCGATGAAGCTCTCCGACGTCGAAAAAGCCCAGCAAACCATCGTTAAAACCACCCTCCGGCTTGTGGATGAAGGCAAAATTATCATCGGGAAACCAGGGGGAGATAAGAGTGAAGCAGAAGCCATGGTCTAAGGTCGTCAAGGCGGATCCGACCCAGCAAAGGGAGATCGTCTCTTATGCCATGCCCAAGGTTTCTCTGCCAGAAGGAGGCGATGGCGCGGGGGGACGACTGACCCCCTCCGAACACGAAGTCCTCGAGCGGGATTCCTTTGTCAGAGGATTCACGGAAGGAGAGGCCTCCGCGCGGAAGCTGGTCGAAGAAGAGGTGGCAGCCACCACGGTCACTTTGGCCCACTTGATCGAAGAGCTGACCGAAATGAGATACACCCTGCTGAAGGCTGCGGAGGTGGATGTCCTGAAAATTGCCATCGCAGTCTCCCGAAGGGTCCTTCGACACGAGCTGTCTCAAAATCCCGATGTGGTGATGACCTACATTCATGAGGCGATGAAAAAGGTGGGGCATACGGAAACCGTGTCCATTCGGGTCCATCCGCAACATCTGGAGAGGCTGACGGATGAACGCGCTAAATTGATCGCCCTGATTGATGGGGCCAAATGGCTGCGATTTGAACCGGACTTAAAGCTGATCCCGGGAGAGTGCCTCATCGAGACACCCGACCGCATGTTGGATGCCCGGCTCGACAGCCAAATTTCCATTATTGAGCAAAAGCTCAATCAAGCTCGGGAGCGTGAATGAGCGGCACGGTCGCGGACTATCTTGAGGTCATCGACTATGTCGACCCGATGCCGGCTTACGGGCGCGTGACCCAGGTGATTGGTCTGGTCCTGGAGGGACATGCCAACATCTCCGCCATTGGAGAGATCTGTGAAATCGCTTCCATGGACGCGGAGACCCACCTCCTCGCGGAGGTTGTGGGCTTTCGAGAAAATAAGGTCCTTTTAATGCCCCTGGGGGAATGGACCGGGGTGGGCCCTGGAAGCTCTATTGTGAGCAAAGGGGTTCAGGCCTCCGCCCGCGTGGGCAAAGGGCTCCTCGGAAGGGTGATCGACGCCGTGGGAAACCCGATCGATGGGAAAGGCCCTGTCCAAACCGAGAAGGCCCGCCCTCTCTACTTTCCTCCCCCGAATCCCCTTGCACGCCAACGGATCACACAACCTTTGGACTTGGGAATTCGATCCATTAACGGTCTTTTAACCTGTGGTCGCGGGCAGCGGATGGGCATCTTCGCGGGCAGCGGCGTCGGGAAGAGCGTTCTCATGGGGATGATTGCACGTTATACCGAGGCAAACGTCAACGTCATCGCCCTGATTGGAGAGCGGGGACGCGAGGTAAAAGAGTTTATCGAGAAGGACCTGGGGGAGGAAGGATTGGCCCGGTCCGTGGTCATCGTCGCCACATCGGATCAGGCGCCCCTCATCCGGCGCCGAGGCGCGTTTCTGGCCATGACGATCGCGGAACACTTTCGAGATCGAAACATGCACGTCCTTTTCATGATGGACTCCCTCACCCGACTGGCCCAGGCCCAGCGGGAGATTGGTCTCTCGATCGGCGAGCCGCCCACCACCAAGGGATATACCCCTTCGGTCTTCGCCCTGCTGCCGAAGTTTTTAGAGCGTGCTGGAACGTCTGAAACCAATGGAACGATTACCGGACTCTACACCGTTCTCATGGAGGGAGATGACATCAACGACCCTGTTCCGGATACGGCTCGCGCAATTCTGGACGGCCATATCGTCCTTTCCCGCGCGCTCGCGTCACAAAACCAATATCCCGCCATAGATCTTTTAAGCAGCATCAGCCGTGTGATGGTTGACATTGTTGATCGGCAACAATTGGAGGCGGCAAGGCGATTTTCTCAAATGGTCGCCACCTATCGAAATGCGGAAGATTTAATCCATGTCGGGGCCTATAAACCGGGAAGTAGCGGGGAGATCGATCAGGCCATTGCGAAATGGGGCGCGATTCAATCTTATTTTCGCCAGAACATTCAGGATCGCGTTGACTTTAACAGCAGTGTCCGCCAACTGCACGAGCTATTGCTTTCATAAATGTTGAGAATTTTTTGCGCGGAAAAATGGCATGATCCGTCCGTTGACAGGGGGTTGAGATGCCCCGATATAAATCCCGGCTTGAAGCCGTGCTTAAACATCGCCTCCATCTTGAGAAGGAGGCCCAGGTAGAGTTTGTCCATGCGCAAAATCGCCTTCTTGAAGAAGAAGGAAAGCAAAAACAACTGAAACAGGATATGGAAAAAACCTTGAATCGTCTCTCCACAGGGCAAGGCCAGGGGATGTTGGCAGATGAAATGGGGGTCTATTACTCATTTATCAAACGGCAAAACGAGCGAATCGAAGAGAGTCAGCAGGCGATCGCTCTTTTGTCCGATCAGTGTGAAGAAAAACGGGCCCGGCTTTTTGAGACCATGCGGGATAGAAAGGCCATTGACAAGGTCGAGGCGGTCCGCAAAGAAGCCTTTTTAAAAGAGCAGAACAAAAAAGAACAAGATATTTTAGATGAGATTGGCGGACGTCAACACTGGAAGCCGCCTCGAAGGAACGAGAGATGAAACGATTGTTCGTGATGGCCATCGCACTGCTTTTTTCGATGTCATTCTGGCTGACACTCCAGGCGACTGAAGTGCCAAAAGATCCCCCCAAGGAAAAAGCGAAAGAAAAGCAGTCCGACAAAGAATCGCCCGACAAAAAAAAGGGCGATAAAGAGGGCAAGAAAAAAGAGGCCCAGCCGTCTTCGTCAGCGCCTGCTGAATTACAGTCCCCGACGGTCCTGATTCGTGCCATTGAACAGAGATCCAGCGAGCTGGATCGGCGGTCAGAGCAGCTCGACGCCAAGGAACAACGGCTGCTCTCCCTCGAAAAAGAAGTCGGGGATATGCTTAAAAAATATACGCGGCTTCGAGAAGAGATTGAGCAGAAAGAAGGGGAGCAAAAACAACTCGAGGAGCCCAAGCTGCTACGATTGGCCAAAATCTACGAAGGGATGTCGCCAGAGATCGCGGCCGCACGCATTGAGGAGATGAAGGAATCGGTCGCCCTGGATATTCTCACCCGGATCAAGGAGAAAGTCGCGGCAAAAATCTTAAGCGGGATGGCCCCAGCCAAGGCCGCAAGATACAGCGAAAAGCTCATTAAACCCCCTAAAACAATCCCTTAACCCTGTAATCGCCCGCTCATCTTGTAGACAAAGGCTAAAATTTCGGCGACCGCCTTATAAAGCTCTGCGGGAATGTCTTCGTTGAGATCGAGCGAGGCAAGGATCTCAACCAGATTCTTATCCTCACGAATCGGGATACCCTGCGCACGGGCAATTTCGATAATCTTATCGGCAATCCAGCCGCTCCCCTTCGCGACCACCTTGGGGGCGGCATCGATCCCTTGCTTATATTTTAAGGCGGCAGCCTTCTTCAATCGTGCGTTCATACCAAAAGGTGAAGCCCCTCTCCCTCCGGCGATTGATTAAAATCAACCCGCTCTTCATGGCGCACCACAATGCCCGCACAATGCAGACCACAGGCACTGAATCGCTCTTCAAGCAACTGCGTATTGCCTGAAACAATCTTCTGAAACTCACGGCTTTCCGTAGTGAACCGGACATGAAACGCGTCGTTTTGCATCATCAGATTAACGGTCAGTTTTCCCACCTTTTCAAGATCAAGATGAATCGCTACGGCATAGTCCCGCTCCGACGTGGCGTCTCGATACGACTCCTTGAGGATGAATTTTCCCTCCTTGAGCTCTTTCCAGATCAGTGGAACAAATGGCTGGAACGTGGCATCTATTTTTGAGAGAAGCTGCTGCTGTTCAATTCGACTTAAAAGCTTTTCAACGGTGGTCTTGAGCGTTTCCATGTCCGAAAACTTCCCTTTCAGGGCCTCGGCCACCTCCGGCTGATCCAGACCCTGTTTTAGCTTGAGAAGCGCCCCCTTCAGATCATTGTCAACGAGCTGATCGATTTTCTGGCGAAGGACCGCGCTCACAGGCTCTTCGGGAACCAGTTTCAGGGTGAGTGTTTTGAGCTTTGCCTCAAAAAAAATGCCTGAAGACGCGATCAGGTCTTTCAGGGTGTCCGTATTGAGATGCTCGATGTCGCTAAAAAAACGGGTCAAATCGGGAAGGGATTGATTCGACCCTTTCAAGAAACCCTGAATTTTTTGGGTCAGTGAGAAAAAGAGCTTCATCTCCTCGGCGTTAAGCCGAGGGGCCTTCAGGTTTGTCAGTGCCGAAAAGATCGCATTCTTAAGTGAGTTGACCTCCTCTACCCCGCCCCCCAAGACCTTGAGCTTAATCTCATTTTCAAGCGACTCCACCTGAAAAAGAACGCTCATTCCCTTTTGCAGGACAACCGCCGATTTGGCTTGAACCACCTCATTTTTAAGACGAATTGACACGCTCTGATCGGAGTGAACTTCAACCACCTGGCCCCGGATCACCTCGCCGACCTTAAGAGAAAGGGGGGCCTGCTCCTTGAGCAGAACTTGAAAAAGGGGGCCCGCGCCTGAAATGTAGGGAGTGTTCATCGTCGTCTGTAAAAGAGTATCATCCAGGCAAAGAATCCGTCAACGAAAGGCCCCGATGCCCGCACGTGCATCGGGATCACTCCCCCGTAAATGTTTTGACATCCTTATTTCACGCCCATTAAGATGCGTGCCACCATGACGATTATCGTAAGGACAGGATCACGATGATTTACTCTGCCTCCAGGCTTGAGACCTATCGGCAATGCCCGCAAAAGTTTAAATTTACCTATCTCGACAAGGTTGAATCTACGGTGGAGGGGATCGAGGCCTTCATGGGCTCGCGCGTGCACGAGGCCCTTGAAAAACTTTATACGGATCTTCGTTTCTGCAAGGCCACGACCTTGCCGGAACTTCTCACCAACTACCATGAACTCTGGACCAGGGCGTGGCATGAACAGGTCCAGATTGTTCGAGAAAATCGAACCCCGGATGACTATGAAGCGATGGGAGAACAATCGCTCATCTCCTACTATCAGCGCTATGCCCCCTTCAATCAAAGCCAGACATTAGGGCTTGAGCACCCGGTAAAACTCCATCTGGATGCGAAAGGAGAGTACCAGATGCAGGGGTATATTGATCGCTTAAGCTCCCCCGCCGAGGGGGTCCTTTGGGTTCATGACTACAAGACCAAAGGGTTTTTCCCCACGCAGCAATCAATTGATGAGGACCGGCAACTGGCCTATTATCAGATGGCCCTCCAACAGCTCTGGCCCGAAACAAAAGAAATCACTTTAATCTGGCATTATCTTATCTTTGACTACGAGTTTCGATCGAAACGAAGCATTGAAGAATTAGAGTCCCTCCGACAGGAAACCCTCGGACTGATCCGTGAAATTGAAAGCGCCATTGAGTTTCCACCACGCGAAAGCGCCCTTTGCAACTGGTGTGAGTATCAGGCCATCTGTCCCATTTTCAGCCCCCTTTCGCTCGCCCCCCATGAATACCAATCCCACGAGGGGGTGCAGTGGGTGGAACGCCTGAATCAATTGCAATGCGAGGAAGAGGTCATTAAAGGCAAGATCAATCAGATCAAGGCATCTCTTGCGGCCTACGCCACGCAAAAAGGAGTCGAGGTAATCATGACCCAAACGCACAAGGCACTGATTCGATATTATGAAAATGTGCCTCGGGAAGACGCCCACGGCCGCGCCCTTTTAGAACAGCTCTTGAAGGCAGAGGGAAAGTGGGGAGAGGCCTCCTCCCTGGACGGATTTCTCCTCTCTAAAACGATGAAGACAGGGGATTGGAGCGCGGAGTTGATCGCACGGGTGAAGAAGCTTGGCGTCATCAAAAAAATGCCCTGGATTAAAGTGGTTCCGCGCGAGAAGCGCAGTCTAAAATCATGATGCGTCAAACATAAAAATGGATGGTCTGTTTATCAAGGCCTGGTTTTTATTCGTTGCCTTTCTGGTGGCTATCGCGATGCTGGGCATCCGGCTGACTGCCCCCAAAGAGGAGACCTCTATTCCGATTTCGCAACTCAATCCTGGCGACGCGCCCAAAAATAACCCGATGATCACGGTCCCCGCCGGAGAGTTTATGATGGGGAGTGAAGAGGGGGGAGCCAATGAAAAACCACCCCACCCCGTTTATCTTGACACGTACCGGATCAACCAGTTTGAGGTGATGCAAGCCCATTATGCCGAGTTTGTCAAAGCGGCACGTCACCGTTCACCGCTGTCTCGCTATGTGAAGAACATCACCCATTTCAACCATCCGAATCAACCGGCGGTTTATGTGTCGTGGGAAGATGCCGAAGCGTATTGCCAGTGGCGGGGGGAGCGCCTTCCCACGGAGGCCGAGTGGGAAAAGGCGGCGCGAGGCATTCACGGGATCAGTTGGCCCTGGACGGGTGAGTATCAGGTTGGGTTTGCAAATTTTTTAGGCGCTGCGGATCACGCGCCCTATTCGGCCATCGTCGGAACGTTTCATCTGGACAAAAGCCCGTTTGGACTTTATGATGTTTCGGGAAATGTTCGGGAATGGGTGCAGGACTGGTACGAGGAGGACTACTACCCGCATAGTCCACGCGAAACGCCCAAGGGTCCGGCAACCGGAACGGAGAAGGCGCTTAGGGGAAGTTCCTGGAACGATTCCCGCTTGTCAGGGAGACTTTCCTCCCGAATAAAGATGGTGCCAGACTACAGAGATATCACCATTGGATTTCGGTGTGCGCAATCTGGCGAGGCCGGCGAGGCGATCTCGTAGAGATTTAAAGCAGATTTAACCAGTAGAGAACCATGAAGACAACCACCAGGGCGTTGAAAACCAGCCCGACAATGACGACCATGTCAAAAATAGGGGGGTCTTTCTGGCGTTCGTAAGTGGCCATCATCACCTCAATTCTCATTAAAAAATCGCCGGATCGTACCACATGGGTCAACTTTGCGTCAAACATACCGGGAGCGAGCGAGGGGGTGCGACCCCTGCGAGGGGCGACGCAAGCCCCTCATCTGGGCAGGGAAGCCCAACAGCCGCCGAGGGGATAATATCCCTGAAGCAGATGGACATACGTTAAGGAGGAAAGAATGGGCATTGTTGCCAATACAAACGTATCTTCACTGATTGCTTCGCGTAACGTGTCGCAGACCGTGATCGGTTTTTCAAAATCCGTCAATAAACTTTCCACGGGTCTTCGTGTGGCGGTTGCCGCAGATGATGCTGCCGGTTTGGCGGTGTCCGAGGCATTACGCTCCACTTTTAAATCGTTTCGTGTCGGCTCTCGGAACGCGTCCGATGGAATCAGCGTGACGCAGATTACGGAAGGGGGAATGCAGGAGGTAAGCAATATCCTGGTTCGGATGAAGGAGCTTGCCGTTCAGGCCGCGACGGGTACCGTGACCGATGGTCAGCGGTCGAACATCCAGAGCGAGTTCAAACAGCTTCAGACGGAGGTGTCGCGTATCGCTGAAGCGGTGACCTTCCAGGGTCAGAAATTGATGAACGGGTCCGTGACGGCGATGGTACTTCAGGTCGGCACGGTGAGTGCGGACACGCTCACGATCAACTTTTCAGGCTCGGAGGTGGATAATCTGGCCTCGGCGACTGTAACAACCAACGTCAGCACGCAATCGGGTTCCTCGGCCGCATTAGCGCTGATTGACGCGGATATTACCCGTGTTGCGGATGCGCGCGCAGTGGTGGCGTCAATTCAGAATCACCTGACGTGGACTATTTCCAATATCGACACGATGGCCGAGGGCCACAATACCGCAGAGTCGAGGGTCAGAGATCTTGATTTCGCGGAGGAGTTCTCGAATTTCTCGAAGTTACAAGTCTTGCAACAGGCCAGTGTGGCGGTCTTGTCTCAGGCCAACTCACTGACCCAGGCAGTCTTGGGAATTCTCCGGTAATCGTTGTATGGGAGGAGAGTCAAATGAGAAGTGACAGGGTGAGAAGTCTGCGAATCCCTTGTGTCCGTTTTGGGGTCCGTTTTGGGGTCGGTTTTGCGCTATTTTTAGGTTCCATATTTTTAGCGGCTTGCGGAGAAGTCCAAACGGGGGGACAAATTGATACCACGGAAAACCCTCTTCAGGGAGATCCCCAAGGGGCCCTTTCCACAAACATCGTGCTGGGGGACGCTTCGGAGGATGACGACCTTGAGGATAATTTTTCCACACGCGATGAGGAGGATAATGACTTCTCAAAGGCGGCTCCCGCAGTCGGCCATGCAAACAAGTCCATCCACGATGTCACGTGTAAAACAACTGTTTATTATTCCCCGAACGGCGGTGCCGAGAAGGCGCTGATTGGCATTGTAGGGGGCGCAGAAAAAGAGATTCGGGTGGCCATTTTTACCCTGACCAATCGAAGGATCGTCGATGCCCTCGTTGCGGCAAAAAAACGTGGCGTGGTCGTGTCCGTTAAGGCCGACCGCGAGCAAAGCACGACCCCCTTGCAGAAAAAGGCCATCGCCAAGTTGGAGGAAGCCGGCATCCCGGTGGAGATTTCCAAACAGAAACGTCTTCTTCACCACAAGTTTGCCGTGGTGGATGACACCCAGGTGATCACGGGCAGTTTTAACTGGACCACGTCCGCAGACCGTCGAAATCGGGAAAATCTGGTGATCCTCCATTGCCCCGATCTGGCTAAAAACTTCTCGGAGGAATGGGCCTCTATTCTACCCGATGCCCCGTAATCTCCCTCGTGGCCTGAACATTGCCCGCTTCGCCGTGCTTCTTATTTTTGGCGCCGCAATCCCGCTTCAAGCCCAGGAGCCACCCAAGCCAACGCTAAGTGCCGTCCCCGCCTTTGAACAGATTATCCAAGTGGACGGACATCTGAATGAAGCGATTTGGCAGACCGGCTCCCCTGCGATCCACTTCACCCAACAGCGTCCCAACCCGGGCACTCCCGCAGTGGGAGAGTCGTTCGTCCTGGCCACCTTTGATCAGAGCGCGCTTTACATTGCCGCAAACCTGAAAGACCCAGACCCAAACCGAATCTCGGCCGATGAAAAACATCGGGACGCCTCTCTGGATCGCAGCGATACCTTCGCCGTGCTGATCGACACCTACCACGACCATCAAAATGGCTATCTCTTTGAAACCAATCTGCTCTCGGCCCAGGTGGATGCGCTGATTATTAAAGAGGGAGGGCAGGTCAATAAAGAGTGGGACGGCCTTTGGGAAGTGGCCGCGCAGCGGACGCCACAGGGGTGGTCGGTGGAATTTCGGATTCCGCTTGAAACGATCCGATTCCGGCCAGAATCGGGACAAACGTGGGGGATTCAGTTCCGTCGACGGATCCCCCATCTCAAAGAAATCTCCTTCTGGAGCCCCCTCACTCCGGAGCAGGATTTTTTCGAGGTGTCTCGCGCAGGCCATCTTGTGGGGATGGAGGCGCTCCGTCAAGAGCGGCCCTGGTCCATCAAGCCGTATCTAAAAGGGGTGGTTCAGTCCGATCAGGTGGCGTCGCGTGAGGTCGGCATCGATATTCGCTACCAGATTCGAACCAACCTGACGTTTGATTTAACCGTCAATACCGATTTTGCCGAAACCGATCTGGATGCGCTTCAGGTGAATTTCACCCGTTTCCCGCTCTTTTTTCCAGAAAAGAGAGAGTTCTTTCTGGAGGGCAAGGGATTTTACGACTTTGGCCTTCCCGGCCGCCTGCAGCCTTATTTCAGCAGGCGGATGGGCCTGATTCAGGGAACACCGATCCCCATTGAGGGGGGAGGAAAATTAACGGGGAAAATCGGGCCCTATGGACTCGGCGCCCTCACCTTGCAAACAGGGCGAACCCAGAGCACCCCCGCCGAACAGTTCAGCGTCTTTCGATTCACCCGCGATATGGGGCTGCGATCCAATCTGGGTCTAATCGCCACAGATCGAGACCGTGCCGGTATAACGGGAGATAAAACAGCAGGCGTGGATGCCACCTTCGCCCCCCATCCCCATCTGGTCGTGCAGGGCTTTTGGGTGAAATCGGACAATCAGGACGCCTCCGGCGCAGCCACCGCAGGTGGTGCGACCACTGCGAGTGGTGCAGCCACGTTTGGCCAGGTCCAGTGGCGGGATCCCACCCTGCGCCTTCTTTTGTACCAGCTTCGGGTAGATAAAGCCTTTGATCCCAAGATCGGGTTTGTTCAGCAAACCGATTTGATTGAGACACAGTCTTATCTGGATGTCCGCCCCCATCCTGCGACAGGCCCCTTGCGGGAGATCGGATTCAAAGCGGAGATGACCACTCAAACAGATCGGAACGATGCGTTTCTCTACCGAAGCACCTACTATCGCGCCCTGGCCGACTTTAAGTCAGGCCACTTTGTCCTCGCCAGCTGGGACCCGCAACGGGAATCGCTTCCCGCTGACTTCACCATTCGGCCCGGCATCACCATCCCAAAAGGGGATTATAAGTATGAACAGGCGCATCTTCTGTGGGTCAACGATCCACGGCGGGCCATCGCAGGATCAGCAAGTTTAAAATGGGGTGGATTTTATGGGGGACACAAAAACTCGTTGGGGATCAATCTGACCTTCGCGCCGGCGGAAGGGGTCAAGCTTGGCGGCAATTGGGAGATTTATTCGGTGGCGCTGCCACAGGGAAGTTTTGAAAGTGAGTCGATCGAGGCCGACCTGGAATGGGCCTCGACGACGCATACCCTCGTCCGCGGGCTGATCCAGTGGGGAAGAGAAGAGGACCTTCTGACGGCCCATCTCCGCTTCTCGTGGGAGTACACCCCCGGCGCACATCTTTTTATCGTCGCCAATCACTCGCGGCAACAGGATCAGGACACCTCCCTTCTCATCGCTAAACTCACCTATTTATGGAAGGGATAATTATCTCTGAAGAAGAGAGGGTGGGGGTTATTGGTTTTTAAACTTTAAAAATGGCCTGAATTGGAGGCCATCCAGCGGGACGGGTAATGGAATTCCCTTTCCCTGAATCAATACCTTAAAGGTCTTTCCCATCTGGTCCGGGGCCATGAGGTGTCGCATCGCCAAAAATTCCTTGCGGGCCACAGCAGAGGCGTCCATTTCCACCGCGACCGATTCCATCCTCTGCGCAATCCCCAATCCCATCAGGAAATGGGTTTGATCCGTAAACCCAATCGGCATTAAACCCGCTTCCCGGCCAGCGTGCACTAAAGAGGTAAAGTCAACATGGGCAGTCATATCCTGCTCCCCCAGATGACAATACGGGTCCTCATTAAACGTATGTTGATAATAGCAAAGCAGCGTCCCCCGGGGGCGACGAATCGTGTAAAGAAGTTCCGCAGGATAGCCATAATCAATGGTGATGACAAAACCACGATCTAAGGTCTGTCCGAGCTGTCGCATCCAATCTAACGCCTGCAGATTGACCTCCAGATAAACCGGTTTCTCAAAATGCAGCCCCAGCCGTTTCACGTAAGCCTGCAGCGCATCGGTCGAGGGTGCCCCTAAAATCTCGGTCAATTGGCCCTCACTCCAATCCACATAAACTTCCTGAAACAGACCGGGACCCATTTTCAGCCGATGAACAGGGAAGGCGTCCACCAGTTCATTTGAGAGAATAATCCCCATCAATCCGGGGGGGACATCCTCCCTCCAAATAATTTTGTCGGGGAAAAGAGGTCCGAGTCGATCGGCCTGTTCCTTCTGAAGCGACGGGCTTTTCTCGATGATGATATAGCGAAGACGACGAAACGTCTCCGGGACCTCCTTTTGAAGAAACCGCAAGATGTCATGACAAAGAAGACCCTTCCCTGCCCCCATTTCAACAACAGAAAAGGCCTCCCCTCCCAGAATCTGATCCATCTGCAAAAGCTGCTTTGCCACTAATTCGCCAAAGATCGGATGAACATGGCTGCTGGTATAATAATCTCCCTTCCAGCCCATCTGACGGCAGGTGGATGTATAGTATCCATGCTCGGGGTGATAGAGCGCGAGAGCCATAAAGCGAGCGAAGGGGATCGGCCCAAGACGGGCAATCTCATCGACGATGCGTGAAACCAATTCTGGATTAGACATGCAGTAAGGCTATAGAAGGACCGCTTCCGAATCAAGACGCGCCGCAGTTTCTCTACGGAAGAGGACAAACAGGCGGGCAAAACAAACCGACTACGAGTTTACTTCATCAATAAAACAAGCTGCGTACGGCGATTTCTTTGGAAGCAGTTTTCAGTCTTTTCACGACAGACCAGATTTTTCTCACCATGGCTGGCTGAAGATAACCGCGCCGGGTCAACGCCAAGATGGATGAGATAACCCGTAACCGCTTCGGAACGACGTGCCCCAAGCGCCTGATTATACTGATCACTCCCTCTCGGATCCGCATAGCCCTCTGTAGAAACCATCACATCAGGATGTGACTGAAGCCAAATTGCAACCTCCTCTAAGATCTTTATCGTCTCAGGACGAAGAGACGACTCGTTAAAATCAAAGAATGTGACGGTTGGCAGAGAGGCGATGGCCTCGATTGAAGGCTCCTCGGTTGGGAAGGCGCTTCCCCCCATTCCCTGATTCTCCTCCCCTTGATTCGCTGAAGGCTCCTCGGTCGGGGAGGCGCTGCCCCCCATTCCCTGATTTTCCTCCCCTTGATCGGCGACGCTACCGCTCTCACCCATTGAGGTCTCTTTGAAGACGGGTAACGCAAAGGCTATTAACCGTGGCATGGCGACAAAACCCTCTTTGATTTCTACAAGGGCCTCCCCTGATAGAGCTCGTTGCCCCTGCGTAGGTCCGGATCCTGGCTCTTTTGTATTACCCAACTCTGGATGAATGTCCTTAGGGCCCATGGGCTGTCCAACACCAGAAACAGCAACCGTCCCAGGTGCCGATGTAGAAAAAGTTTCCGATACGCTCAGGTCAATCGCACCCATTGCCGCAGCACCAATATTGCCAGAAGCCGTGAGCGTTACCTTTGCAGCCTTCACATCGTAATCTATCGGCGCAGTCCCAAGATCCCCATCCACAATCGATCCTGCCGTCGCCGTCAACGTCACCCCATTATTAGCGTTCACAGAGATTAACGTCATATCCCCAGTCGCGTTGGTTACCGTGATATCTGCGCCAGCCGTTGTCGCCGTCAGATTGTTTAACGTAATCGCGTCTTTTTCAGAGGCCGCAATCGAGCCCGTCGTCGAGGTCCCATTTAATGTCGCAACATCCAGGTCAATCTCCCCAGGGGAGGCCGTCCCAATGTTCCCGGAGGCGGTCAGGGTCGCCGTCGTCGCCTTCACGTCAAAGTCCGTTGGCGCAACCCCCAGGTCCCCATCAACAATCGATCCCGCCATCGCCGTCAGGCTCACCACATCTGCCGCATTCACAGAGATTAACGTCATATCCCCGGTCACGTTGGTTACCGTGATATCTGCGCCAGCCGTTGTCGCCGTCAGATTGTTTAACGTGATCGCGTCTTTCTCCGAGACCGCAATCGATCCCGTCGTCG
>CAYRGU010000039.1:0-15053 GCA_964423845.1 uncultured Nitrospirota bacterium | reverse complement strand
GTTTTTTTTGTTTTACCTGGTTTGCGGTGGGGTTGCCGCATACGCCCATGCCTTCATGGAGACGGTTTCCAGGGTCCCAATGATTGGGGCCAGCGGAGCGGTGTCTGGCGTTTTGGGGGCTTATCTGATCCTTTTTCCGGGGGCGAAGATTCTGACCCTCCTCCCGATAGGTATTTTTATCCAGATTGTTAAAGTTCCGGCATTGGTTGTTTTAGGTTTTTGGTTTGTTATGCAGTTTTTTAACGGATTTTTGAGCTCACCCCAGGCGGGGGGTGGAGTGGCCTGGTTCGCCCATATTGGCGGTTTTTTGGCCGGGATGATTTTTCTTCCCTTTTTTAAGAAAGGGAGAAGACAATACCCGTCTATCCCATCCTGATATCAGGTTCCGATTTGAACCTGCGGCCAAGGATTCCTATCATCAGGAATTGCGCGGAACTTGGGGGCCACCTGTGCTGAAGCGTTACCGATGGTTTTTTCATCTCTTCCTGATTGCGGCAGGGGCCTATCTTGTCGCGGATATCGTGAATTTGATGGCGGTCTCCCGATTAGAGGCGGCGGTTGCGTCAAAATCCCCATTGGTTCATCCATCAGATCGCCTGCCAGGTAGAGCGGATTCCCGTTTGAGTGGGGTAGGCGTAGACTATCGCGCGATTATTGAAGGGAATATTTTTAATTCACGTCTGCGGGGTGGATTATCGCAAGAGATTGGTCCCCCCTCGTCGGATCAGAGTGCAACACCCCAGGGACCGCTTCAGTATCTGCTTATTGGTACGGTTGTGGGTGAGGATGCGCCCCCTTTCTCCGTGATTGAACATCTGAAAGATCATTCCCAATTTCTCTATCGTGTGGGAGATTTCCTCGAGGAAGAGGCCCAGATTGTTCAGATCCGCCGGAGTCGGGTGATGATCAAACGGGGTCAGGCAGGGGAAATCCAGGAGCTTTCCTTGCCGGTTGAGGGGGGGGAGTTAGATCCCCGTGTTGTGCCGCTTGGCGTGGTATCTGCGCCGGCCCAGTCCGGGGTTCGACGCATTTCCAATAACCGATGGGTATTAGATCGGCGGGAAGTGGATAATGCGGTCGGGAATCTTCCACAATTATTGACCAAGGCGAGGGTTATTCCAAATTTTAATGAAGGGAAGCCAGACGGTTTCCGTATTTTTGCCATTCATGAAGACAGTATCTATTCAAAAATTGGTCTTCAAAATGGGGATATTCTTCATCGCGTGAATGGCATTGAAGTGCGAGACCCGCAGAACTTCCTCCGGGTGTTTGAACAGCTTAAAAATGAAAATAATCTGATTGTTGATCTGGTTCGAAATAGCCAGAAAGAAACTTTCAGCTATGAAATTCGGTAACTGTTGTCTTTCTCCACAACCTGTCGCAAATTTCACCAGTTCATCCCTTCCGTAAAACTCTAACCTCTTGAGATGATAGAGTATTACATCTTCCAATTCCTGGTATTGTCTTTGCATCTGATACCGTTGCTGTCCGGACGAGAGGGTGTTCACCGCGTGCCCAGCCGGGAAGGCTCCTTTTTCGAAAAGGTGTGGGAGAGGGCGGAGCGATAGACGAGTTGGTATTGGGGACCTGTTTGAGGCGAGAGAGCGTCTGTGAGGGAGCGAGTGAGAGTGATTGGGAGGGCTGGCTGTGTGGAGAGACCTTCCGGTGACCCGCGTTCCCACTTTCAGCGGATGAGAGAGGCTCCCGGTTTCTGCTGCGTCCTGCCCCATGCCTATACCGTAGATAAACTCTACCTAAAGGAGAGACGGAAGGCGGCCCCTTGGATGACAACATCGTGTTTAAAGAAGGTTTGAGACGGTGGCCCCCTTCAGAGGGGAGTCAGAGAGGGGGCGGAAACGACACCTTTTCCGTCCGGGCAGCACTGACAGAAGGGTTTGCGTGGGGTGGGGATCGGTTCTGGGGGCGATAGGGGGGATGCCATGTGGCAGTTGATGAGGCGGGTGATCGTGGCTGTGCTTGCGACTCTGGTTGTTGTTTCGGTTGCGGATGCGAAAGGGGAGGCGGTGACTGCTTCAGTGCCGGGTGGCGTGGATAACATCGCCGTCCTGCTTGTTGAACAGGGGGTGAAGCTTTACGAGGCGCATCATCTTGACGCGGCGCGTGCCAGTCTTGACCTGGCCATCCAGGTTAACCCTTTGTTGTCCGTAGCCTACCTTAACGCGGCGACTGTCGCTTCTGCGATGGGGGATAAAAAGGAAGCGTTGCTCTATCTGGAGCGATTTCTGGATCGTGAACCTGGTCATCCTGATGGAGAGAGGTTGCTTGCGAGCTTGAAGGCAGGCTACTACAGCGGTCCCCTTGTAGTTGGGGGGGGCGGCTTTAGCGAATTTGGCCTGGCTGCGCTAATCGGGTCGCTCTTCCCATTTGCGATGGTCATCTATTCCTCGCGGGGCTTGAGTCGTCGGTAAAAGGCGTCAATCGGTGTCAATAAAAAAAGGAGGGGCGGTCGTGCCCTCCTTTTTTTATTGTCTGGCGAAATCGGGCCTTTTTTAATGAAATCTTCGTTGACCCTTCGACGGGCAGAAGTAAAACAAACTCCGGGTCACGGGAGATCAACACCATTTTCTGATTCTCCTGGAGATCGCCCTTCTTTTTCTACGCATAGCGCGCTCTGAACCTTCCCGCGTTGATTTGACTTCCCAGAAATAACTTTTATAATAGGCCCACTTTTCGAAGCCCGCTGTCTTAAAGAGAGCCGTTTTAACCCAAGTTGGAATGAAAATTTGATAAAGCGTTGTTTTAGAATCTTTCTTTTTGGAGCGGTCTGTGGACTGGAGTGGCTGACGGTGGTGCCGTCCCAGGCCCAGGAGGCTGTCAAACAGGAGACTGCAAAAGAGGTCGAGAAGCGGGAAAAAGAAAAGCCGGAAAAGCCTGAAAAACAGGTGACGATCGATTTTAACAATGTCGATCTTCAGGTGTTTATAAAGTTCATCAGCGAGTTAACCGGAAAAAATTTTATCATTGATGAACGGGTGCGGGGAAAGGTGACGATCTATTCCCCTTCAAAGATTCCCTTAAGTCGTGCCTATGAAGTCTTTCTTTCCGTGCTTGAGCTGAAGGGACTTACGATTGTCCAGAGCGGACTGGTCTATCAAGTCCTCCCCGTTTCTGAAGTCCCGCCGGATCGGTCTATTTATGTGTATACCCTCGAACATACCCCGTCGGAAGAAGTGGCCAAGGTGGTGATTGGTTTGAGTTCCAGAGGGGGGCTCCCTCCTCGAAAGCCTTCGATGCTGTCTGGTGAATTAAGCGGGGCGGTGCAGGTCTTGTCTGACAAGATGACCAACAGCCTGATTATTACGGCGATGCCCCAGGATTATGAAATTTTAAAGGGGATCATACGAAAACTGGACCTCAGGCGCCGTCAGGTCTATGTTGAGGCGCTTGTTGTGGAGATGTCTGCGGACAAGTCCAGAGACTTGGGCGCGGACCTGAGCGCGGTGATGGGATACTCTGATTTCAAGCAGAATGTCGTCGCGTTGGGAACCCTCAATAACAAAAATCCAACGACTATTTTTGATTTCGCAAAAAATACAGGGGTGAAACTTGGCAAGGTGAACATCTCCGAAGTACTTCGTGCCCTGCAGGCCTCCTCCGATGTGAATGTCCTCTCGACGCCGCAGATTTTGGCCAGCGATGGCCAAAAAGCGGAACTGACGGTTGCGGAGAATCGGCCTTTTCCTGTGGGTAACAGTCAAACGGTGGGAGGCAATGTCCAGACCACGATTGAACGCAAGGATGTGGGGGTGATCCTTCGCCTGACGCCTCAAGTGATGGAGAATGATCTGGTGAAACTGGATATTTATCAGGAGGTCTCTTCATTGCTGGATGAGGGGACGTTGGCGCTTGGAGCGACGACGAGCAAGCGGTCCGCAAGCACCACCGTCATTGTTCAGCATGCCCAAACTGTCGTGATTGGGGGCCTGATTCGGGATAACTTAGTCATTACCCAGCGGAAGATCCCGTTGCTTGGAAGCATCCCCTTTTTAGGTTGGCTTTTTAAATTTCAATCCCGCCGGGTTGAAAAGACCAATCTTTTCATTTTTCTGACGCCGCATATCGTGCGTGAACCGGGTGATCTCGAAAAAATCAAGGTGAGAAAGTCGGAGGGGACTGCCCTTTTTCTTAAAGAGAACGCCTTGGAGGAAAAGGCCCTCATTCAGGAAATGATCACCCCCCCGCGTTAGGATAACGGATCGCAGGGGTCGCACCCCTCGCAGGGGTCGCACCCCCCGCAGGGGTCGTACCCCCTCCAAAACCGGCAAAGCCGGTTGGAGCCTCCCGCTCAACGCCGCTTTACGGCTGGCTTAAAGCCAGGGGATTTGCACCCCTTGAGGTAATCTATTGAATGAGATAAGACGTCCTCTGATTGGCCAGATTTTAATCGAAAAATGGGCGCTGACTCCCCTGCAGATTGAGGAAGGGCTTCGAGCCCAGCAGTTGCAGGGGGGGCGGATTGGCGAGGCTTTAATCCGTCTGAAGTACCTGACCGAAGGGCGTCTCCTTCCCGCCCTCTCTGATCAGTGGAAGATCCCTTATTTGACTTCGCTGGATCCCAAAGGGATTGATCCTTCCTTCGCAGCGAAGGTTCCCATTGCCTTCGCCAAGCGGAATTTCTTCCTTCCCTATAAAGCCGAAGACGGGGTGATTTTTGTGGCGACTTCCAATCCGCTGGCCCTTCCCGAGCTCGATGACCTCCGATTACTGCTCTCTTCCCCGATTGAGGTGGTGGCCCTTCCCGAGGAAGAGGTGATGAAGGGGATTCATTCAGTTTATGAGCGTGTGACGGACAGCGCCCAGGAGGCGATCTCTGATTTTTCCGGGCAGGATTTAAGTCATCTGGCGGAAGAGATTGCAGAGCCTGAAGACCTGTTGGACGCGAGTGATGAAGCCCCGATGATCCGTCTGGTGAATGCCATTCTCTTCCAGGCGATTTCACAGCGCGCCTCGGATATTCACTTTGAGCCGTTTGAACGTGAACTGGTCATCCGTTACCGGATTGATGGCGTCCTCTACGGCATTCTTTCCCCGCCCAAACGGCTTCATGCCTCGCTGATTTCACGCATCAAGATTATGGCGGGGATGAATATTGCGGAAAAGCGTCTCCCGCAGGATGGCCGGATTGGGCTTAAAATCGCTGGACGGGATATTGATCTCCGGGTTTCCGATGTGCCGACCCCTCACGGGGAGCGACTGGTCCTGCGGATTCTCGATAAGTCGGATCTGCTGCTGAATCTCCATGATATTGGTTTGACCCGAGAGGGGTTAGAGAGGATGGGCCACCTGATTACCATGCCCCATGGGATGTTGCTCGTGACGGGTCCAACCGGCAGCGGGAAGACCACCACGCTCTATACCTGTTTGAGTGAGATTAACTCGTCGGACAAGAACATTATCACGATTGAGGACCCGATTGAATATCAGATCAAGGGAATCGGTCAAATCCAGGTCAATCCTAAAATTGAGTTAACCTTCGCAAATGGACTCCGATCCATTCTACGACAGGATCCTGACGTCATTATGGTGGGGGAGATTCGCGACATGGAAACGGCCCAGATTGCCATCCATGCCTCGCTGACCGGCCATCTTGTTTTTTCCACGCTTCACACCAATGACGCGGCGGGGGCGATTACCCGCCTTTTGGATATGGAGATTGAGCCCTTTTTGGTGACCTCCTCGGTGACGGCCATCGTGGCCCAGCGGTTGGTCCGATTAATTTGTAAAACCTGTCGCGCGCCCTATGTGCCGACGGAGGAGGAGTTGAGTAAACTGGGCCTCACCAAAGGCCAGGGACAACTCTATCGGGGAAAGGGCTGCCCCGACTGTATGAACACGGGGTATCGTGGACGGTCTGGAATTTACGAAATTCTGATTATCGATGACGAGGTGAGGGGGATGATTTTAACCCGGGTGGATTCGATGCAGATTAAGACCCACGCCCTCTCCAGGGGGATGATCTCCTTGCGGGAGGATGGCGCCAGAAAAATTTTAGAGGGAATAACGACCACGGAAGAGGTGCTTCGGGTGACGCAGGACGATCTGGTGGCATAAGCCGGACCTGTGAAGGGATGACTTCGTATGGAATGGAGGGGGGGCTGGCATCAGTGGCCATCTATCACTACAAAGGTTTGGACGGACAGGGGAAGAAAATGAGCGGGGTGATTGACGCAGAGACTCCGGTTCTGGCCCGAGTCAAGTTAAGACGCGGGGGAATTTTTCCCACGGAGGTGTCGTCAACAAACGGAAATGGGCCGACCTCTTCTCCCTTGTCCTCCCGAATTGCCCTGTCGGATACGGCGGTGGCAACCCGGCAACTTTCCACCCTCCTGAATGCGGGCATTCCCCTCGTGGAGGCACTGACCTCCGTGATTGAGCAAACCGAGAAGGCCGCGATAAAAAAAGTTTGGGGAGAGATCCGCGAACGGGTCAAGGAAGGGGCGTCGTTTGCGGATGCCCTGCGGGGTCATCCCACGGTTTTTCCTGCCCTGTATTGTCAGATGGTGAGGGCGGGGGAGGCCAGTGGCGCCCTCAATCAAATTGCGTCGCGTCTCGCGGCCTACCTTGAAGGACAGATTTCTATTCGGAGCAAGATTGTCTCGTTGCTGGCCTACCCGATGTTAATGCTTGTTTTAAGTATTCTGATGCTGTTTTTTCTTCTGGGGTTTGTCGTTCCGAAGGTTACGGCCATTTTCGAAGATATGAAACAGGCCCTTCCCCTGCCGACCGTGATCCTCCTTTATGTCAGTGACCTCCTGCGGGACTACGGGTGGGCCTTGATCCTGTCGTTGATGATCGCGGGCGTCGCCTTCAGGCGTCATCTGAATAGCCCCCAGGGAAAGGAAGACTACGACAGATTGATTCTGAAAGTGCCTCTGGTGGGGCGTGTGGTCCGGATGGTCGCTGTCTCGAGGTTTACCCGGACGCTGGCGACCCTTTTGTCGAGCGGGGTGCCGCTTCTCTCCGCGCTGGAGATTGTGGAGCAGGTGGTTGGGAACAAGACGATCGCCACGGCGATTCGTCAGGCACGCGGGGGGGTTCGTGAAGGGGAGAGCCTTTCCGAACCGTTAAAACGGAGCGGGCTGTTCCCTCACATGGCGACCCAGATGATTGCGATTGGGGAGAAAAGCGGAACCCTGGAACGGATGCTGGAGAATCTCTCCACGGTTTATGATAATGAAGTGGAGATCTTGCTGACCCGGTTGGCCGCGTTGCTCGGCCCACTGATTATCCTTGGGATCGGAGCGGTGATTCTTTTTATTGTTCTTGCGGTGCTTCTTCCCATATTTGAAGTGAGCCAGATGGTCCGATGAGCCAACCCTTGGGGGGTCGTATGCTTGCAACAAAAGGTGGATTTACCTTGATTGAAGTGATGGTGGTGATTGCCATCCTCTCTATCCTGGCGGTCATGGTTTTCCCAAAATTGGTGGGGAGGACGGACGAGGCCAGGCGGGTCGCGGCGCTCGCGCAGATTAAGAATGTCGAACAGGGGCTTGAGCTGTATCGGTTGGACAATGGCGCGGCCCCCAGTACCGACCAGGGATTGGAGGCGTTGGTGAGGAAGCCTGCCACGGGGGTGATCCCGAAAAGCTGGCGGGAGGGAGGGTATCTCCCCAGGATTCCCAAAGATCCCTGGGGAAATCCGTACCTCTATTTAAGCCCCGGCGGGCATGGCGAGTATGATTTAATCTCTCATGGCGCGGACGGAGAGGCTGGCGGAGAGGGGAAAAACGCCGATATTGAAAACTGGAATCTGGAATAGCTTCCCCTGTTCATCAGGAAGAGGCGGCTTGTGTCGCCCGTGGGATGATCCAGGAAGGGGGGGGAGAGGGGATGGATTTACCCTCATTGAGGTGATGCTCGTCACTTTTCTGTTTGGTTTAATCGCGCTCTTGATCTTTCCAAAAATCGGGTCTTTTGGAAAAAAAGATCTCAAACAAACGGCCAGGCACCTCTCGCAGCTCATTGGGTATTTGGCGCAGGAATCTGCGGCGACCCGGCAGATTTATCGGCTTTACTACCATATCGGTCGCGGGGAGTATTGGGTGGCCGTTGGAAAGCCAGGTCTTGATACGATTGAGTTTGTCGAACAAACAGACAACGTGGGGCGCAGGCGAGCGCTTCCCCCTGATATTGCCTTTGAAGCGGTGGTGACGAGTGAGCGGGGCAAGGTGACTGAAGGAGAGGCATTTACCCAGTTTTATCCGGTGGGTGTGGACAAGAGTTTCATTCATTTGAAAGACCATGATCGAACCTGGACCCTGGAGGTACAGTCTTTAACGGGCCGTGTCAAAATCCATGAGGGTTACATTGAGACCCGATAGCCTCTCCCTGGCGACAGCGGGAAGGACGCGGGGGTTCACTCTCATCGAGGTGATGATTGCCTTGAGCATTCTTTCCATCTCGCTGGTGGCCCTTTTGGGGCTGAACAACCGCAACATCGCCTTGGCCGCCTACTCCCGCCATCTGACCGAAGCGACGCTGCTGGCGCGCCAGCAGACCACGGAAATGGGGCTTTCAGGCTTTCTCGATATCGGTGAACGGAAGGGAGATTTTGGAGACGGATCTCCCGAATATCACTGGACTGCGAACATTAAAGAGACCCCTTTCCCGATGATTCGGGAGTTGGCGGTGGCCGTTCATTGGAAGGAAGGAGGCCTCCCCGAGCAGGTTTCTTTAACCACCTACCTGTTCAGGCGATGAACCGCCGGATTCCTCCCCCTCTTCCCGTGTCGCGACGCAGTCAGGCCGCTTTTACGCTGATTGAAGTCCTGATTGCATTGACCACGGTATCGATTCTCTTTACGATGGTCCATGGGGTCCTTCGCTCCGCCGGGCGCGTCGCCGAGCGGCTGGAGGAAGAGGCGGATCTGTATCGGCAGGCGCGTTGGGTTTTCTATCACCTGTCCCGGGATGTGAGTATGTATTATGTCATTGCCCAACAAAATCCTCCCCCCGCAGGGGGCGCAGATCCCTCCCCCCTTTTCGAGGGAAAAGACGGCATCAACCTGGGGGGACAAGGGGCCTCCCCTGGCGATTCCGTTCGATTCCGGACGCTTTCACAGGGCCTCTCCTCTGTCGCGGAATCCGATGTTGTGGAGGTGGCCTATTATTTGAAGAATGACCTCTTGGTTCGTGAGGTGAGCCGACTCCGTGGGGGCACCTCGTCCGATCCGCTGGGGGAGGGGCTGTACGGGTTAAGTTTCCGATATTTAAGCCCTGACGGCCAGAGCTGGGTGGATCAGTGGAACACGACGGAGGAGCAGAAAAAGGCCCCTTTGGCCGTCGAGGTGGAGTTGTTGTATAAAAGAAACCAGGCCGAGCCGCGTCGTTTCAAAACGATCATTGAGGTTCCCCTGGGGCGGACGTCTTAAAAATGCGGAAGAGAGGGTAAAGGCGGGGTGGTCTGGACCTGGGTCGGCAAGAAATGGGTGATCCCTACTGCGTACGCCCTGGTTGGGTTGGTCCTGTTTATTTTCTTTTCCTATTGGACCTTCCCGTTTGCCAGCATGGAGTCAAAGCTGATTGCAAGGCTTGAACAGGAGAGTGACTGTCGCCTCCATGTTGGAGAGAAAAAGAGAATCCGTTTCCCGCTGCAGGTCCACTGGAACGGGGTGATGATCTCCTGTCCCGGGTGGGCGCCTTGGGAGATTGCCTCCTTGAAAGTAGATGTTGCCCTCTTGCCCCTGTTGCGTGGTCGAGGTCATCTCCATTTCCAAGCCCAGATGTCAGGAGGGGAAGTGGAAGGCCGATTCACCGCAGTGAAGAAAGCGGGGCAATATGAATTCTCGTTGAAAAACGAGTGGAAGAAGCTGAATCTCTCCTCTTCGGGCATGACCGGTTTAGTCTCCTTGCAGGGGGAGGGGGTGTGGCAGGCAGATCAACCGCTACAGGGGCAGGGGACGCTCTCGTTCCTTCTTACGGGGGTCGAGGTGAGCCGACTGGGAAGCTGGGCCTCTCCTGTCGGCCCGCTTGTGTTCTCCAACATTCACGGTCAGGTTCAGTGGAAGGGTGGCGTGGTCAAAATAGAAAATCTTTCGGCGCAGGGGCGCGAGTTGGACTTAAACGGCGAGGGGGGCGATCTTCATCTTTCAAAGCCGCTTTCTCAAAGCGAGATTTCACTGCATCTCCGGGCGACACCCAAAGGGACGTTGCAGCAATTTGTTGCCGCTTTGGGACAATCTATGGGGCCGGGCCCCTTGACGCTGGGCGTAACGGGGCCCCTGTCGCGGCCCCGTATCTTGTTCAATGGCCAGGCGTTTTCCGTTTCTTAAAGGTACAGCGATGATCTATAGCGTGGTTGGACTCGATATCGGACAATATTCCATTAAAGGGGTGCGCTTAACCAAGGCCTTGCAATTTCCGCAAGCCTTACGAGGATTGCGCACCCTGCCAGGGGTGCGACCCCTGCTGGGAGGGTTGGGCACCCTGCCAGGGTTGCGATCCTTCGGGGCCATGTGGGGTCTGTGTGTGGTGGACTCTTTTGAGAAAAAAATTTCAGGAGAGGAAATTTTTCCACGCTATGATGGATTCAGCGAGGCGCAAATTGCGGCGTTGAGGGAATTGTGTTCTGAAGGGAAGATTCATCCGGGGGATTCGGTGGCGCTTGCCTTCCCCGGCCATTTCATTTCAAGACGGGTCATGACCTTCCCTTTCCCGGATCTCCAAAAACTTAGAGAGGTGATTCCTTACGGAATAGAAGAGCATCTCCCTTTTGGGATTGACGAGGTCCAGGTGGGCTATCAATTCCTCCATTCAGAGATTCATACGGCGATGCCGACGGCTTCCATTCTGGTTGGGGGGGTTCCCAAGGTGATTTTGCGAAACAGCCTGGAACAGTTGAAAGCGGTGGGGATTGATCCCGTCTCGATCGGTCTGGACGCCTCCTCGTTCTATGCCTTTTATTGTGACACCGTTTTGGAGGGTCGAGAAAAGAAACAGGAGGAGGTCTTCGACGAGGCCTTATTGGTTGATATCGGCGCCACCAAGACAGTCCTTTGCCATGTCAGGAAGGGAGATCTCTCCCAAACTCGAACCTTGCCAATGGGCGGGGCCATGTTAACGCAGGCGATGCAGAAGGAGTTTGGACTGACGTGGGACGTGGCCGAGCGGCTCAAACGGGAGGTGGGTCTCGTCCGCAAAGGGGGGGGAGAGGGGCAAGCCAAAGAGAGGGCCTGTTTGGGGAAGGCCGTCTCGCCGTTGATCCTGGAGATTGAAAAAAGTTATCGCGTTTTTGGCGGAGTTTCCGGGGGGGACCTCTATCTTTGTGGCGGGGGGGGCGCGTTAGAGGGATTGGAAGAGCGGCTTTGCCTCTCTCTGGGCCTGAAAGCCCCCGATAGGGAGAGGTCTGCTGCACGGGGGGGAGGGGTCAATGGGGTGACCCGCAGGGACCCTCTGATGGCACAGGGATTGGGAAGCGCCCTCCCATTGCTCAAGGGGGGGAAATCGACTCCAATCAACTTCCGTCAGGGCGAATTTGCCTACGGCAAGGAGCGGGTCGAAAGGAGGGGCCAGTTTGTCGCGATGGGGATCGGTTTGTGGGTGGTCTGTCTTCTGCTGGCCACCGATTTTTATTTCCACTATCGTCAGAAAGAGGGGGTCTACCAGGCGCTCAAAGGGGACTTGATGCGGTCGTTCTCCCAGACCTTCCCCCAGATCAAAACAGTTGCAAAAGAGACGGAACAGGCGAAAAGAGAAATCGCGGAATTAAATCGTGTCGGGGCTTTCCTGGGGATGGGGGGGGCAAGTCCCATGGGGGTATTAAAGGTGGTGACGGAGGGGATGCCTGCGGGGATTCCCCTGGATGTGGTGGAGTGGATGATGGAGGGGAATCGGGTTCGGGTGATGGCACAGACCAACTCCTTTGAGTCGGTGGATCGGATTCGTGTCGCGTTGAGGGGAATTTCCCATTTCGAGTCGGTTTCCGTGGGGGATGCCAAAGTGGGGGCGGATCCCTCGCGGATTGGATTTAGTATCGAGATCACTGTCCTGGATCATCCATCACGATGAACAACTTCCTGATCTCCATAAACCAGTTCTGGATGCGGCGAACCGTGCGGGAGCGGTGGTTTCTGGGGGGTGGCGCTGTCCTGGGGGTGGTTCTGATGATTCATTTTTTCTGGATCTTGCCTGCGATGGCGCGGATGACCCTGCTGGACCGTTTGATTCCCCAGAAAGAAAACGAGCTCTTGGAGTTTTCACGTCTTCGGGGAGAATATCTTTCCCTCTCGCACGAGGTGGAGCAGATGAAGGCGCGTCTGGCCCCGCCGAATCAGTTCTCGCCGCTTTCTTTCCTGGAGGAGATCGCGACACGGCACCAGGTGAGAAAACAGATTACAACCATTCGGCCGCTTCCTCCCCGCGCACACGAATTGTATCGAGAGGTTCCCATCGAGATAAAATTAGATCGGATTACGTTGAGCCAGGCGGTTCCCTTTTTGGCGGCCATTGAGCAGGCGCCCTATCTTTTACGGATCCGGCAATTGACGATCAAGACGCAGTTTTCAGACCCGACATTCCTTGACGTCACGGTGGGCATCTCTTCCTATGAAAAGACGGCCCTCTAACGAAAGGGGATCGCACGACGCCTGCCGGATGAACCAGCGTGGTTTTGCCATTCTCTTCAGTCTGTTGTTTGTCCTTTTCTTAACCGTTTACATCTTGGAGACGCATGTTCGTGTTCGGGCGGACTTGCGTGCTGCGGGGAATTTCCGGGACGATCAGGCGGCGTTCTTCCTGGCCCAGTCGGGTCTTTCCGCCGGTCGCGCCATTCTTGAAAAAGACTTTCAGGATGGCCAGCGTGTCTCGGAAACCTATGACGGTCTGAATGAGCTTTGGGCCTATCCCGTTCCAGAATATCCCTTGGGGGGGGGAACCTTAAGCGGGATGATCGTGGATGAGATGAGCAAGATCAATTTAAATGCGATGATTGATGCCTCTGGCAATGCCATTGGACCACGAATTGATCTATTGCGGAGGCTTTTTGAAAACTTAAACGTTCCCCCGGAATTAGTGGACGCCATTGTCGATTATATTGATGCCGATGATTTGCCACGTCCGCGATATGGCGTGGAGGAGGGATATTATCGGGGGTTAAATCCCCCCTATTCGACCAAAAACAGGGCCTTTGACACCTTGGCAGAGTTTCGGATGGTCCGCGGGGTGACCGATGAGATTTACAGAAAGATTATCCCGTACGTGACGGTCTATAAAATTCAGGGGAACGATCCTGCTGGAAAACTTAATATTAATACGACGACGGAGATCGTGCTTCGGAGTCTCGATAGAGAGATTGATGAACGCGAGGCACGTCGTCTCATGGAGTCGCGGCCCTACAAGAAACCGCAGGAATTTCAGAATAAGTTGCTGAAGGTGGTCTCTGATCGGATGGGGAAGGATATTTCCGACTGGCTTGATGTTAAAAGCGAGGTCTTTTCAATAAATTCGTATGGACAGGTGAATGGAATCCGGAAGGCAGTGTCCGCGATGGTTTACCGAAAAGGGGCTCGGGTATCGCTGCTTGATTTTAGAGTAGAATGATTGGAATCGGTCTCTCGTCTGGCCAAATAGATGACTGTCTACGGCTATTTTTGAGTTAGTTTTTTCTACAGAGAGGGGATTCCCTCTTGACAATGTGATTCCTCTTTTCTAATATCTCGTGAAAGTTTTCAAGTCTTGATACGAAATAGGGAGGTACCGATGGCAACGAAGGTAGCAGCGAAGGCATCAGTAAAGGCAGCAGTCAAGGCACCAGTCAAGGCAACAGCGAAGGCAACAACAAAGAAGGCCCCGTTTGGTGGATATGGCGTTACTTTTCAAGGCTGCGATGAGACACTCGAACAGCTCTTCGGGAAGAAGCAGATTACCCCGAGCGACATGACCAAGATTCTCTGGGCCTACGTGAAGAAGAACAAACTGGGCGGGAAAGAGTAAATCAATCCCCCGCTTTGAGGCATTGCCTTGAGGCAAATGCCTTGTCCTTCCTTTCCCCTGTCGGGCTCTCTCTTTTCTTAGAGAGGGCCTGGCAGGTCTGTCTGAATCGCCTGTAAATTCGCTTTTTATCAGTTCACTGACAAGTGCTTATTGGAAACACATTCTGTGGCGTTGTTTTCATTCTGACGGGGGCTTTCTCAACATGAAGTACCCGCCTGGACCTCCCCCCCCCGTGGCAATCGTGGCTGCAGGTGAGAAAGTTCCATGACGTCGTCATTAACGATATCGGGTCGGGTCGTCAAGATTGAGGGTATGAAAGGCCCGCATCCGCTCCGCGCATTTATTGCAATGTCCGCAGTGGGTGTACTTCCTGGGTGCAATACAGGAGAAGGTGAGCGATAACGGGAGGTGGCCACCACGCTTGAGCACGTCCCCTTTTGAGCGTTGACTGTAGGGGGTGATGACAGTCAAAGGAGATTGGAGCCCTTCCGAGAGGGCCACTTCAAGTGTCCTTAAGAAATAAGGTGTGCTGTCGGGGAAGGGATTCCCTTTTAGGATGCCGGAGGCAATGGTTTCGATCCCGTTTAACGAGGCGTAGATCGCGGCTTTTGACAAAAGCAGGATATTGCGTCCTGGTAGATAAACGGCTTGATCCGGTGAATCAAATCCAGGGGTCGCCCGGCCGGTCATCCCCCAGTGGTTGGCATAAATATCGGCAATGGGAAGATCGATGGTTTTCAGAGGGGAGAGGGTGGAGTTGGCTAACGCTTTCAGATACCGGCCTAGCCAGTAGCGCTCAGCGGCTTCCCAGCGAAATCCGCTCCTGACATACATCGGGATCACCTCACGAAACTGGGTGGAAAGCTCCCAAACCAGTACCGCGCTATCGATCCCCCCGCTTACCAGGACCAAAACCTTTCCGACCGGGGCCTCCTTTTTACGTTGCACAATTTTACGTTGCACGATGGGCTTGCTCCCCTATCAAACAGGATGAATGGTGGTTACGCTTACCATGATCCGGGGGGGGGGTCAAGCCGAGAACTTGTGGGTTTATTCCCGCATGGGGTTACGAAGGCGGTGTCATTTCGTGCCAGATTGTTTAT
>CAYRGU010000038.1:0-5780 GCA_964423845.1 uncultured Nitrospirota bacterium | reverse complement strand
GCCTTCAGCCATCAGTTTGCCCCTAATGAAATTAATGTATTCAAAGGGGATACGGTGAAGATTATTCTCCAGAATATCGATGAAAAGGGGAATCTTATTGATAACCCTGACGTGGTGCATGGGTTTACCATCAATGGCTATGCGGAGCAGAGCCATGTGCTCATTCCTCGGGGTGTGGCCGCAACGCTTGAATTTAAGCCCGAGAAGAGTGGCGTGTTTGATTTTTATTGCAGCAACTGGTGTGGGGCGGTACACATGGAAATGCGTGGCACTTTTATCGTTGAATAGGAGGAGTTTTTAAGATGAAGTCTTCTGTTTTATGGGGAGTGGCTGCTGTTTTTTTCGTGGCGTTAGTGCCATCGGTCTTCGCTGTGGGGAAAGAATTTATGACGGCGGATGCCTTGTTGGCGCTGCAGGAGTTTAAGGGGCAGACGGTGATAAAAAAGGGAAATCCTGCGCATGGCCGGAAGCTGTATGCCATGTATTGTACGGTGTGTCATGGCATGAGCGGGGATGGAAAGGGGCAACTTGCCGCATTGCTGGATCCGAGGCCGAGAAATCACACCGATGGCAAAGGGACTCGCCCCGGGGATGGCATGAATGATCGGACGGATCAACAGCTTTTTAATGCGATTACACAGGGTGGGAAAGGTATTAAAAAGTCGGTTAATATGCCCTCTTGGGGGCATATTATTTCAGAAGAGAGTCGGTGGGATCTGGTGGCCTATCTACGATCGGTTGCCGTGCCGCCCTATGTGCCAAAGTAGGCGGCAGGGTCTTCTTGTTCTCGGTTGGCGCTTCTAATCGATACAGTGAGTGATGACTTTGTCTGGTCTTCCTCTCTTGGGATCAGAGGGAGGCGTCGTGTTGGCTGTTGCAGGGTGGCAGATGGGTGTGCGAATGGGTCTGATGAGATTCTTCGATAAGCGTATTCCCCGCGTTGGTGTTCTTTCCCTTCTTTTACTTCTACCTTCCCCCGTATTTTCTGCTCCGGTTGAAAAGGGCTTACCAAAGTCTACCGCTGTTGTCTCCGTTAAAATTGATCTTGTCGCAGGGGGGCACCTTTTTAAGCATTACTGTGCGGTTTGTCATGGGACGTCAGGGAAGGGCAATGGGCTTAATGCGGGGAATCTCGATCCCCATCCAGCCGACCTCACGGGTGAGGAGGTGGCAAGCCTCACGAATGCGGAGATTTATGAGGTGATTGAAAAGGGGGGGGCGGCTGTGGAGCTCTCTGCCGCGATGCCCCCTTGGGGAAAAACGCTTTCACGGGAGCAGATTCAGAATGTTGCGGCCTATGTCCGGGCACTCTCTTCGGGGGATGAAGTGAAGAAGGTCCGGGCCTCTGATTTGAAGGAACCCGGAAAGACCGATTGCCGTGTTTGTCACATTAAAAACGTGGTTGAACAGATCGCGCCAAACCTGGGGCACGAAGGGACCAAGCTGAAGGCGGATTGGCTCTATCGTTTTTTGAAGAACCCGACTCGTCTTCGTCCGGTTGGATTTATCCCACTTACGAAAACCAGGATGCCGAACTTTTATTTCGGCGATGAGGATGCCTCTGCCTTAACTGCTTATTTGATGACGCAGAAAGACGCGGGGATTTCTACGGCCTCGACCGCTGGTTTTAACCTGTCTGATCCGTTGGAAGTTGAAAAAGGCCGGAGTCTCTTTGTCGATAAATATGCTTGTGATGCCTGCCATAAAACAGGGGAGAAAACGGGTGGAATTGTGGGGCCTGATTTAGCGGAGGCTTCCAATCGTCTCCGTCCGGAGTGGATTTTTCATTGGCTTAAAAATCCACAGCTCATTCGCCCCGATTCACCGATGCCTACTTTGGGTATCCCTGACGCGGAGATTCGGTCGCTGGTTGCCTATGTCTTAGGCGTTGGAAAAAAGGTGGATCCCGTCGTGGCTGCTGGGGTTCCTGTCAGTGATACCTTGGTCGAAAAAGGTGGGAAATTGATTAAAGAGAAAAATTGTCTTTTCTGCCATACGTTGGATGCCTATAACAGTCAGACCGGAAAGGGAGATAAATGACACATAGAACAGAGTGGTTATTGCGATTCGTCCTGGTCGTGGTGTTCTTTATTCCAGTTTTTGCGTATGCCGATGAAGAAGAGGGGGCGATGAAACCTGTTCCAAAGGCCTATGCCGGGAAGCATATGCCGAAGGGGTGGTGGACGGATCCAAAAATTGTTGCGGAGGGGAAGAAGATCTTTGAGACGGCCCAACTGGAGTTTGATTACAAAGGCAAGAAAGAACAGGTCAAAGATGGCTGTTCCACCTGCCACATGATTGATGCGGCGAAGGATCGGCCTAAACAGCGTGGCGCGCGTGATTTTCGGGTGGGTGCGAAGATGAATCAGTTTTCCGACAGCTATTGGTTTTGGCGGATTTCAGAGGGGGTGCCAAAGACCAAGATGCCTGGATGGAAAGATAAACTCTCCGAAGAGGAGCGTTGGAAGGTGATCGCTTATGAGCATACCTGGTCACATGGGAACAAGCCCGAGGAGCATGGCCACAAAGAAATCAAGGTGCTGGTCGAGCCGTAAGGCGGCCCAAGAGGATGGTCGGAGTACAGGGTCTGACAGGGGGGGTCGGCTTACAGCCCCGAAAGCGTAGCCGGTCGACTTTTTTTACGATAGCCCGTTAGAGAGGGAGAGGATGAAGCGGTTGGTAAGGGTGGCTTCGTGGCATAAAGGCGTGATTGCGTTTCTTTCGCTCCTGTTGCCACTCTTGATCGTCCAGTTTGCTGCGGCCCAGCAGTTGCCAACCAGCGATTACCGGGATTTTCCCATTATCGGAAGCCGGAATATTGTTTGGATTGTCGCGCAGGTTCATCTCTTATTCGCAGGTTTTGTTTTGGGGGTCCCGATTTTTGCCTGGATCTGCGAGTTTATTGGGTATAAAGGGGGAGACCAAAGATATGACAAGCTTGCCAAGGAGTTCACGAAGCTTCTAACCGCTTCGTTCGGAACGACCGCGATGTTTGGCGGCATCCTCCTTTTCCTTTTCATCAGCCTCTATCCCAAGTTTTTTAATTACCTCTCGGAGATTTTTTATCCGACCTACTTTGTTTATGTAGGTCTTTTTGTTGTCGAAACCTTCGTCCTTTACCTCTACTGGTATGGCTGGGATGCCATGCAAGGACATAAAAAGTTACATCTTTTCCTGGGATTTCTCCTGAATTTAATTGGTTTCTTCATCATGATCGTTTCGGACGCGTGGCTCTCTTTTCAGGCGAGCCCTGTCGTTTTGGCCGATGACTTAACGGGATGGCCCCGGATCTGGGCGGCTGTTCATAATCCCACGTGGAACCCGGTGAATATCCATCGAATTATCGGGAATGTTGTGTTTGGTGGATTTGTCTGCGGCGCCTATGCGGGGGTTAAGTATTTGGGCGCCAGAACACAGGAGGAGCGGGAACATTACGACTGGATGGGCTATGTCGGGAATTTTATCGGCATTTTTGGCCTTTTGCCGCTTCCCTTCGCGGGATATTGGTTGATGCGTGAAATTTATGAATACAACCAGCAGATGGGGATCACCCTCATGGGGGGCTTCCTCTCCTGGCTCTTTATTCTTCAGGCGATATTGATCGGCACCTTGTTCCTGGGGGCGAACTATTATCTTTGGCAAGGGCTCATCAACCGGACTGGCGAAGCGGTTCGGTATCGAAAGCCGATTACCCTGATGTTGGTGGTGTTGTTGGTCTGTTTCATGGTTTGGATGACGCCGCATTCACTCGTCGCCAGTGTGGAAGAGGCCCGTAAAATGGGGGGGACCCATCATCCCTTGCTGGGTGTTTTCGGTGTCATGTCGGCGAAGCTGACCGTGGTCAATATCATGATTCTTACCTCGTTCATCAGTTTCCTTCTTTACTGGCGTGCGAACAAGCAGGTGACCGTTTCCTGGGGGAAGGCCGCCCGAATCATCGAGGTCGTGCTTTTTGTGGTGGCGATTGTAGGGGTGATCTGGCTTGGGGTTTATGGCTATTTTGTGCCTGCGGTGGTTCGCGTGAATATCCTGTCGGTGGCCCAGGTTCTGGCGGTCCTCTTTGTCCTGGTGACGGTTTCGATCATGACGGCGTTCATGCTGAAGAATGCCAGGATGACCGGTGTCATGAAATGGGGAAACATGACGGCAAGCTCGCAGTATGCCCTGGTCTTGAATGCGGTGGTTGTGGTCCTGTTGATGACGATGATGGGGTATGCCCGTTCGGCCTCACGGGTCCATTGGCATATCTACGGCGTGATGCGTGATCAGTCGCCATACGCCTTTACGCCGGCATTGGGAACGGCGGCCACTTTCATGTCTATCTCGGCCCTGGTTTTTGGTCTTTTTGTCGTTTTCATCTTCTGGGTCGTGACGCTATCCGATAACAAGGCCAAGGCAGAAAAGGCAGCGGCGGAGGGAAAGGTCATCGTTTTTGCCGGGAGTGGATATTTCAGGCGGGTGGCAGGGTTTGTGGGGGGGATTCTGGTTCTCTATACGGTCATTGCCTATTCTCTCCCCCAGACCGTTTCCCTGCCGCCGAGTGAAGAGAAGCTGAACGTTGCTGACATTCACGACGCGAAAGATTTGGCGAAGATCGGCAGTAAGATTTTCTATGGTAAAGGTCAGTGTGCACTTTGCCATACGATCGGGGGGGAAGCGGTGGGTCGGTGTCCCAACCTGGAAGGTGCGGGAAGACGTCTGACCCGGGAATTTATCTATGAAACCTTAACCCAGCCATCGGCCTACGTGAAACTTGACTTTGACATCGTTGAACCGAAGCGGTTTGCGGCCCAGATGCCGACGATTAACAAGCCGCCGATTGGTCTCTCCGAGCAGGAGCTCCTGACCGTCATTTCGTTTATTCAAAGTCAGGGGGGGGCGGTGACGGTGAGTCCGGAGGAGTTGGGGGGTGGGTCTCATGCCGTCCCTGCGGAGGTTGTTCCCTCACCGTCTGCGCCATCCCGGACGTAATTATTCAAGGGGTATTTAGTTTGGAACCGGTGAGAAAAGGATTGCATCCAGGCATTCGGGTTGGGCTGGCTTTGGGTGCGTTCTACCTTTTTATTAAATTCGGCATTCAGCCGGCATTACCCTTTAGTATGATTTTTATGTACATGTGCCTGGGGCTGGCCGGCTCGGCGGTTTATCTTGCGCTTTTTTCAGATATTCAAGAAGCGATCATCGATCCGATCTTTAAATTTATCGGGGGAGGTTTTGGGGGGGGGCTGGCCAGTGGAAGCCGGTATCTCGTCTTGATTTCTGTCCCCGTATTGGTCTGGTTTTCCTCCTATCAAAACATGGCGAGTCCGACGGAGGCCCCCCTTGGACAGCGGGTCATTCACCCCGCGCCGCCCGGCGAATTTGCCGGTCTCTATAACCCTTATCGTACCGAGGGGGAAGAGGGGCGTGCCGAATTCTTAAAGCATGTGGAAGAGGGACGGGACGTCTATTTCAAGAACTGTGTTTTTTGTCATGGGGACCTTCTGGATGGCAAGGGTATTTTTTCTCACGGGCTCAACCCTTCGCCGGCAGATTTTCAAGACCCTGGAACGATCGCCATGCTTCAGGAGTCGTTTCTTTTTTGGCGCATTAGCACGGGTGGGATTGGGCTTCCCCAAGAGTCTACGCCATGGGATTCCGCCATGCCTCGCTGGGAGACGATGCTCTCCGAAGCCGAGCGGTGGAAGGTGATTTTATTTTTGTATGAGTACACCGGCCGTGCGCCGAGGACGTGGGAGTAAAATGGGTGGGGTCATTTTAAATATGGGCCGGATATTCGC
>CAYRGU010000037.1:0-9957 GCA_964423845.1 uncultured Nitrospirota bacterium | reverse complement strand
AGCCCAGGTAAGGTTCTTCGCGTTGCGTCGAATTAAACCACATGCTCCACCGCTTGTGCGGGCCCCCGTCAATTCCTTTGAGTTTCAACCTTGCGGCCGTACTCCCCAGGCGGGATGCTTAATCCGTTAGGTGCGGCACCGAAGGGATCGATACCTCCGACACTTAGCATCCATCGTTTAGGGCGTGGACTACCAGGGTATCTAATCCTGTTTGCTACCCACGCTTTCGTACCTCAGCGTCAGAAATAGTCCAGGAAGCCGCCTTCGCCACCGGTGTTCCTCCCGATATCTACGCATTTCACCGCTACACCGGGAATTCCGCTTCCCCCTACTACCCTCTAGCCGAACAGTCTCAAATGCCGTTCCGGGGTTAAGCCCCGGGATTTCACACTTGACTTATACCGACCGCCTACGTACCCTTTACGCCCAGTAAATCCGAACAACGCTTGCCACCTCTGTCTTACCGCGGCTGCTGGCACAGAGTTAGCCGTGGCTTCTTCTCCCGGTACCGTCAGGTTCAAAGGTTATTAACCCTTGAACTTTCTTTCCGGTCGAAAGGGGTTTACAACCCGAAAGCCTTCATCCCCCACGCGGCGTCGCTGCGTCAGGCTTTCGCCCATTGCGCAAAATTCCTCACTGCTGCCTCCCGTAGGAGTCTGGCCCGTGTTTCAGTGCCAGTGTGGCTGGCCATCCTCTCAGACCAGCTACCCATCATCGCCTTGGTAGGCCATTACCCGACCAACTAGCTAATGGGATGTGAGCCCCTCTATTAGTGACAGCTTGCAAGCAGAGGCCATCTTTAAGCAATCAACTTTAGTCTCATGCTATTATGCGGTATTAGCCCCGCTTTCGCGGAGTTATTCCACACTAAAAGGCAGGTTACTCACATATTACTCACCCGTGCGCCACTTTACTATTCCCCTTGCGGGGAACCTCTCGTTCGACTTGCATGTGTTAGGCGCGCCGCCAGCGTTCGTTCTGAGCCAGGATCAAACTCTCCAAAAAAAGTTTGAAACTTTATTCATTGGAACTAAACTAAAAGACCCGCTATGAATCAATACACACTATTTAGTTTTCAAAGACCAAGACAAAAACAAGATAACCCGGACAAATCACCGAGATAAACAGAGCAAAAACTCATAGACGAAAACACCATCTATCCCCTTGATAGGGAGTACTTGTAACATACGGTTTTAATATATGTCAACATATTTTATGAAACTTGTAGACCCATGAAAATGTCTCATTCGACGGATCAGTCATCCGCTATTTTTTAGAGGGAGAATAGAATGGATTTTTGCCTTCGGCATGCTGGGTGGTGTCGATGATCTCGTCCACTTCCGGGACGTATTGTCGGATCGCCTTCTCAATCCCCTGCTTCAATGTCATTGAGGCTGAAGCACATCCCTGACAGCCGCCGCCCATTTTAAGATAGATCGACCTCCCCCTCACATCCAGGAGAGAGATCTGTCCACCGTGACCTGCCACCCCAGGATTAATCTGGGTGTCCAGGACGCGCTGCACCTTAAATCGAATGGCTTCTTCAGCCGTCGCATCAGATGGGGGCTCTGAAAGCTCGGCAGAGAAGGACAAGGCCTCTGATTTTAAATAGGCGCGCAGGGCCCGGCCAATCTGTTTTCCAATAACACGCCAGTCTCCCTCCTCGTCCTTCTGTATCGTCACAACGTCAAAAGAAAGTAACACCCCCGCAATCCCTTCGATGCCAAAAAGTAACTCTGCAAGAGGCGACTTCTTGGCCTCTTGACGGTTTTGGAATTGAAGCGTGCCCCCCGCGCGAAAAACTGGACGATCCACCTGAAACCTGCACCGCCTTGAATCGATGACCTCTGCCTTAATTTTAATTTCTTCATCTTTAATCTCTTTCATGGCATTTACTCCGAAGGGTTCCCCTTGCATAATTCACAGGGGCAAATCGCACGCAGATGTTCAAAGTGATAGATCCCGGTATTATGACTGTCGCTGAAGGTAAGACTTAACGCATAATTCCCCGTGGCATCCACCTTGGAGCAGGTCAGGTCAAAGGGAATCGCCTCCGGGTCTAAAAGGGACTTGCCGGTCCACTCTTCAACGCAAGCGGCACAGCAGCAGCGCTGACGAAGATATCTGAAACTGTACTCGCTGACATGCCCGTCATCCCAACTGATCGCAAGTTGCTTCTGCCCCCGCTTCTTAATCATTACAGGGCTGTGACTTACTTTTAATCTTGCCGGATCACGCATCGTCATCTCCTTTACACATCAAAGCTCTCAGCAACCTCTTCCTCTTCCAGAATCGGCACGGGACGGGCCTTTGTGTTCTGAAGGTGAATCTGCGCCGCCAGCCGTTCGATAATCTCTAAGTAGGCACGGGCTGCGGGCGATTCTGTCTCGGTCGTGATGATCGGCACACCCAAATCGGCCTGTTCACGAATGCCCCGATCGAGAGGAATTTCTCCCAGGAAAGGAACTTTAAGCTGCTCGGCCTCCTTCACCACACTCCCATGTCCAAAGATTTCTTCTCGTTCACCGCAGTGAGAGCAAGTGTGGTAACTCATATTCTCAATCATGCCAAGGATGTGAACCTTCGTCTGCTCAAACATTCGGAAGGTCTTCATGGAAATGGTCAGTCCCACGTCCTGCGGGGTAGAGACCATTACCGCACCGGTTAAAGGCACCGTCTGGACCAACGTCAGATGAACATCCCCGGTCCCCGGAGGCATGTCCACCAACAGGTAGTCGAGTTCCCCCCAATCCACCCGAAGGAGAGACTCTTGAACCGCCTTGTGCGCCATCGGGCCACGCCAAATTAAAGGGGCCGAGCCCCGCGAGAGCAGGCCCATCGACATGAACTTCATCCCGAGCGCTTCCACTGGAATAATGCCCCGTTCATTCTGAAGCAATTCCGCCTCTCTCGACCCAAGCATAATCGGAAGGGAAGGACCATAAATATCCCCATCCACCAGTCCAACCCGGGCGCCATGCTTCGCAAGCCCCGCAGCAATGTTCACCGCGACTGTCGATTTTCCCACACCTCCCTTACCGCTACCGATGGCGATGATGTTTTTAACCTCCGTAAGCGGCGGCTTCCGCTCGGCGGAAGGACCGCTGATATCACTTTTTAAGTGACCACACACAGAAGAAACACCAGGAAGACGCCGGAGGAGTTGTTCCGCCGCATCTTTCACTTGCTCATATTTCGGAAAAACAGGGATCGGCAGAAGGATGTCAAAATGGACATTCTCCTTTTTAATTTCAAGGTTTTTGACAAACCCCAAGGCGACAATGTTATTGCCAAAATCGTCCGCCCTGATTTTTGACAAGGTTGCCAAAACTTCTGTTTCTGTAATCATCGATGATTCCTCCTTAATAACTGCTTCTGTATAAAGTACTGTGGGGGAGTATAACCCCTTGCCTCACAGATCGGCAATCCCCAGTGCCCCTCTAAAAAACAGATATCTTTGATGATGGCGTAAAAAGTCTGAAGAGATGGATAGATGGACCGGAAGGCAGGAAAAATAAGTCAGATGAGAACTTTTTGGAGGGGGGGGCAACCCCTGCGAAAGGTGCGCAACCGGTTCAACCGACTGTGAGTTAAATATCCTCGAGGGTATCCTCTTTGAGGATGTCATTGAGGGTCTCTTCTTCGTCCTGGGCGAGAAGGGTGGCCACTTTTCGTGTAAGTTGTTCCGCTTCTTCGTAGGTTTCCGTAAAGATCAGGCCCTCGGTGTAGGAGGACGTGGGGCCAAGTTTGGCCTCATGATAATTGGCTTGAATCGCCTCCAAATGGGCCACCTCACCGAATTTCACCCAGACCGCCGGACGGGTTCGAAGAGATCCGGAGGCAGGCAGAGAACCCTCCGTAAAGCGATACCAGTAGAGAAAGAACTCGTGAAGCGCCTCATCTTCCTCGTCGGGAGGAACCTGTGCGGCCATGACCGCCTTGACCGTTGCCTTCATCGAAACCGTCCTGTTTTTATCATGGGAGCCACCCTCTCATACGGAGGCACGGTGTGCGACATCGCCCTTCTTCCCTTTCCTCTCCAGCTTCTCATTCAATGCGGCATGCGCCGCAGCCAGTCTTGCGATCGGAATCCGGAAGGGAGAACAACTCACATAGTTTAAGCCAATCTGATGGCAAAAGACCACCGAAGCGGGATCCCCGCCATGCTCTCCACAGATGCCTATTTTCAGATGAGGACGCGTGGCACGCCCCTTATCCACGCCGAGCTTCATCAGCAAACCGACCCCCTCCTGATCAATGGAGACAAAGGGATCGCAATGAAGGATTCCCTGGCTGATATAGTCCGGCAGGAACCGACCGGCATCATCTCGGGAGAGCCCGTAGGTGGTCTGCGTGAGGTCATTGGTTCCAAAGGAGAAAAATTCAGCCTCACCAGCGATCTGGTCGGCCAACAAAGCCGCCCTTGGCAGCTCAATCATCGTGCCAATCGTGTAGGAGATTTTTCGCTTGTAACGGGACATGACCTCTTCGGCCGTTTTAACGCAAAGGGCCTTCATCTGAATCAGCTCGTTAATGTGGGCGACCAGCGGGATCATCACCTCCGGAATCACCTTCACCCTGGCCTTGGAAAGCTCGCAGGCCGCTTCAAAAATAGCCTGGACCTGCATGGCATAGATTTCCGGGAAAGTCACCCCCAGACGGCAGCCACGATGACCCAGCATCGGATTGAACTCATGAAGCCGCTTGTTTTTAGCGCGAAGAATGGGGAGGGAAACCCCCATTTCCTTAGAGAGATCGGTGAGGTCTTCCCGTGTCTGCGGAAGAAACTCATGAAGTGGCGGATCCAAAAGTCGGATGGTCACGGGAAGCCCGTTCATCTCTCTAAAAATACCGATGAAGTCCCCCTTCTGCATCGGAAGGAGTTTGACAAGCGCCCGGTTACGATCCTCGAGGGTGTCGGCGAGAATCATCTCCCGAACCGCCCGGATCCGATCGGCCTCAAAAAACATATGCTCCGTCCGGCAAAGGCCAATCCCCTCGGCGCCAAAACCCCGCGCTGTTTTGGCGTCACGGGGGGTATCGGCGTTGGCACGCACCTTCAGCACGCGGGCCTCGTCGGCCCATTTCATCAGCGTCTTGAATGCCCCGCTAAGCTCTGGCTGAATCAGATCAACCCTTCCTAAAATCACCTCACCCGTCGAACCGTTCAGGGTAATCGACTCGCCATCCTTGACAACGACCTCTCCCACACTAAGCGTTCGCTTCACCTCATCGATGACAATTTCACCACAGCCCGCGACACAGCATTTACCCATCCCGCGCGCAACGACCGCCGCATGAGAGGTCATCCCGCCACGCGCCGTTAAGATTCCCTGCGCGGAGTGCATCCCACCAATATCTTCGGGGGACGTCTCCATCCGGACCAGAATCACCTTCTCATGGCGCTCTGCCACCCGTTCCGCCTCTTCCGAGGTAAAAACGATCCGACCCATCGCCGCCCCAGGAGAGGCCGGAAGTCCTTTGGCAATCACCTGAAGTTTGGCCTTGGGGTCAATCATGGGATGGAGGAGCTGATCCAACGAAATGGGATCAATCCGCAAGAGGGCCGTCTCTTTCGTAATTAACTTTTCCTTCACCATATCCACCGCGATGGCAATGGCCGCAGCGGCGGTGCGTTTTCCGACACGGGTCTGAAGCATGTAGAGCCGGCCTTCCTGAATCGTAAATTCAATATCGAGCATGTCCCGGTAATGCCGCTCCAGCGCCTTGTAAATTGACTGAAGCTGACGATAGGCCACCGGGAGCTGTTTTTTCAAGGCGTCAATCGGAAGAGGCGTGCGAATCCCGGCGACCACATCCTCCCCCTGGGCATTAAAGAGAAATTCCCCAAAAAACCGTTTTTTCCCCGTGGACGGGTCCCGGGTAAAGGCCACGCCAGTTCCGGAGGTATCCCCCATATTTCCAAAAACCATCGAGACAATACTGACGGCCGTTCCCCAGGTGTCAGGGAGATTATTGATCCGGCGATAGGTCATCGCCCGTTGACCCAACCAGGAGTTGAAAACCGCGTGAATCCCGAGATGAAGTTGATCGAGGGGATCCTCCGGGAAAGCGCGACCGGTTTCTTTAAAAATAATCTTTTTAAAAACGTGGGTCAGTTCAGAGAGGGCCTCGGCGGACAGATCCGTATCATGGTGTGCATGAAGTTCCGCCTTTTTTCCCTCCAGCGCCTTTTCAAACCGCTCCCGCTTCACCCCCATCACGACGCTTCCAAACATCGAGATAAAACGCCGGTAGGCATCGTAGCCAAAGCGCTTGTTGCCTGATTTTTTGATGAGACCCAACACGGTCTTGTCGTTGAGTCCAAGGTTTAAGACCGTATCCATCATCCCGGGCATCGAGGCCCGGGCCCCAGATCGCACCGAGACCAAAAGCGGGTTATCCCGATCTCCGAACTGCTCTCCCTTGGCTTTCTCAACCCGTCGAAGTGCGGAGAGCGTCTCCTCCCACATCCCTTTGGGGTCGGTCCTGTTGTTGTTAAAATAGGCCAGACATGCCTCGGTGGTAATCGTCAACCCAGGGGGAACAGGAATTCCCAAACGAGTCATTTCGGCCAGGCCCGCCCCCTTCCCACCGAGGAGTTCCTTCATGCTTCCCTGCCCCTCCGCGTGGCCTTCGCCGAAGAAATAAACATATTTTTTGGATGGCTGCTTCTTTTTTGCGGGCATCATGCTCCTCCTGAAATTTTTGAAAAATCGCCAAACGGATAAAAAAGCTCACAGACCTGTTTTAAGAGGGCAAGCCTGTTTTCCTGAACTGCCTTATTGGGATCCATCACCAGCACCCCTTCAAAAAATTGATTGAGCGGCGCATAAAGCGTCGCGAGAATCGAAAAGCGCTGCAGGTCATCGGTGCCGTCCTGATTCAACTGTTCTTTAACTCGACCTATGGCAAGACTTAGTTGTTCCTCCGAGGGGGCCACAAGAAGGTGCGCCTGGACCTGACCTGAAAAGTTTTTTGGGAGAATCCGCATCGCCCGTTTAAAGGCCGTCATCATCGGATCAAAAAGAGGATTTTTTGAGAATTGGGTCAGCGCCCGCGCGCAGTCGAGGATCTGTTTTGGACAGGCTATTTCGCGGGAGAGTGTTGCGTCAATCAGGTCATAACGGATGCCTTGAGATTGAAGATAAGAAACCATGCGCTGTTTGAAAAACTCGATCACCTGGGATAAGACGCTCCCACTTTCAAACTTTCCCTGTTCGGTATATCCCCCCACCGCCTCGGAGACCAGATCGGGCAACGAGATCGTGGAGACCGGGCCTGGGAGGGATAGAATCTGAATGAGACCCAGCCCCTGTCGGCGCAGGGCATAGGGATCTTCCGAGCCGCTCGGGATGAGGCCCACGCCAAAGCACCCAACGAGGGTGTCACATTTGTCGGCCACAGAGAGGATCTGCCCCAGGAGTGTGGCAGGGAGCGCTCCCCCCGAGACCCGCGGCGCGTACTGTTCTTCGATGGCGATCGAGACCCCCTCGGACTCGCCATCCATTCTGGCATAGATTTTTCCGAGGGTTCCTTGCAGCGAGGGGAACTCCCGCACCCCGCCGGTGAGAAGATCACACTTGCTCAAATAGGCGGCCCGTTTCAGTTCCTGAAGGGCCAGGTCAGATTGTGTGGCCCTGGCCAAAAAGGTCATCAGCCGAACCAGCCGGCAGCTCTTCTCCGCGAGCGACCCTAATTTTTCCTGAAAGGTCACGCCCTGGAGGGAATCGGAAAAATCGGAAAGCCTCTTTTTTCGATCCTGCTCAAAATAAAACTGGGCGTCAGAAAGACGTGCGCCGAGGACCCGTTCATTCCCCCGAATGATGGTTTTCATCTGTCGGGCCGGCGTGTTGGCAATGGCGATGAAACAGGGAATCAATCCTCCGTCGTGGGAAAAGACCGGAAAATATCCCTGATGTTCCTTCATCGCCGTGACGATGAGCTCTTTGGGAACGCCTGATAGCGGATACGACCCGCACAGGGCCACGGGATATTCCACCGTGTGCGCAGCCTGCCAGAGTAACGCTTCATCTTCCTCCACCCACCCATCGTTCTCCTTTGCCAGACGGGCAATCTCCTGTTGTATGAGATTAAAGCGCTCCTGGGGATCAATGAGCACATAGCGCCGTCGCAGCTCTTTTTTATAGGAGGCAAAATCAGAAACGGTAAATGAGGCCGGTGCCATCAGCCGGTGCCCCTCGGAGATTGCCCCCGCCGCCACGCCCGCGAAGGAAAAGGGAACCACCCGTCCCGCATAGAGGGCGACAATCCAGCGGATCGGTCGGACAAAGGCAACCCGCGTGTCATTCCACCGCATCGCCTTGGGAAAGGTCAGCCCGGCCAGCATCTCGGGAAGAATTTCGCTTAAAAGCGCCGCCGTTGACCTTCCCGCATGTTTTTTCTCGAAGGCGAGGTATTCCCCTCGCTCCGTGGTGATGACTTGAAGATCGGCCACGGCCGCTTGCTGCGATTTCGCAAAACCCGTGGCGGCAGGCGTGGGCTCCCCCTGGGCCGTAAAGGCCGCTTTTTTTGAGGGACCGATGATCCGCTCGGACCTTTCAGCCTGTTGCGGGGCAAGGCCGGGGAGATGAAGGATCAGTCTGCGGGGCGTCCCATAAACTTCCGGGATTCCGGAAGGAAGCCCCACGTTCTGAAGATGCTGCACCGTCCATGTTTTCATCTGATGGAGTACGGCGGCCATGACGTTTGCGGGGACCTCTTCAACGCCAATCTCCATCAACAGATGCGGCGCCGATGCCGGTCTGGTCGCAGACTTTTTCGGGAGAGAACGCTTAGCGGGCATAGGTCTTCTGGGTCACATACCCTTCGGCGCAAAGGCGCGCCAAGCCTCGAACCCGAGCGATATACCGGGTCCGCTCCGTCACGGAGATCGCGCCACGCGCATCCAACAGATTGAACAGATGAGAGCATTGAATACAGCAGTCATACGCCGGCAGGATGAGCCCCGTCTCAATCAGTGCCTTGCCCTGGGCCTCCGTCTGCTGGAAGGCGGCCATCAAGTGGGTCACATTGGCCTCATTGAAGTTATAGCGCGAAAATTGCACCTCTGTCTCATGGTGGACTTTCCCGTAGGAGGTTGTTTCGTTCCAGGCCAGATCGAAGACCGAATCGACCTCTTGAAGATACATGGAAACCCGCTCCAGACCATAGGTAATCTCCACGGAAACAGGATGCAGCGCAACACCTCCCACCTCCTGAAAATAGGTAAATTGCGTAATTTCCATTCCATTCAGCCGAACCTCCCATCCCAGCCCCCAGGCCCCGAGCGTGGGCGATTCCCAATCATCCTGCATAAAACGGATGTCGTGATGGTCCAAGGCAATTCCAAAGGTCGCCAGGCTCTCTAAATAAAGCGCCTGAACGTTGTCGGGGGCTGGTTTTAAAATGACCTGGTATTGATAGTAGTGCTGAAGACGGTTTGGATTGTCGCCATAACGACCATCCGTGGGACGGCGCGAGGCCTGAACATAAGCCGCCTTCCAAGGATCGGGCCCCAGAACACGCAGGAAGGTCGCCGGATGGAACGTGCCCGCGCCGACTTCCTGGTCATAGGACTGAAGAATGAGGCAACCCTGATCCGCCCAGAAATGATGAAGTGACAAAACAAGTTGCTGAAATGTGATCGGCTTCAGACGTTTTATCTGTAGTTTGGCACGCAGGGGGCCGCCTCTTTGAGCCATTCCTTGCAACTTAAATCCTTGACTTCAGTTCAAACGCTGGCGGGTAAAAACCGGGCCTCAAGGTAACAAAGGGTCTGGGACTTGTCAAGCGAGCAAGACCTGGAATTTCATAGAAAAAACAATCCTCGAAATAGTCAAACCGGATCAAAATTGATATGATGCCGGGATGATCTTTCTGTTACTTCCGTTCCTCTTCATACTCAATGTGGCGCCGGCTTTCGCGATTTCCTCTCAATATGACATTGAGGCGACA
>CAYRGU010000036.1:0-17937 GCA_964423845.1 uncultured Nitrospirota bacterium | reverse complement strand
ACGGATCGGCACCGACATCACTGCCCCGAATCCCAAACCTATTACCAAAAGAAACGGGCTGAAGGCAAAACCCACAACCAAGCCCTGCGGGCGTTAGCACGACACTTGACTCGTGTCATCTACCGGATGCTCACTCAGAATTGAGACTACACAATGAAAATTCTTGTTGCAAAACCATAAGGGATGTTCAGGCATGCCTTATTGCGGGAGATGTTATTGACCCCCTTGATCTTGGTCCCATCAATGGCAACCAGTTCTCCTGAAAAAAGATCAAGGACATTGCACAACAGGGTAATATTGACGAAAGACGGACCGAAAGGCTTTTACATTTTCTTTACGGAAATCTGAGAGGGTCTTAAAGTCCGGACTCAATCTCCACCTTGGGGGTACAGCTTATCTCGCGCCCCGGTGGTTATCTATAAAGATTTCTCGCTTTGCTTTGAAATGACGTTTTGTATTTGTTTTCCCGAAACGTTACGCTATTCAACCGCTTGTGCCTGAAGAAAGAGGGACCTTCCCAGTGCGGCAAAAAAATCCTGATAGGGAACAGGATCCGTAATCGGTTTCAAATTGTATTGTCCACTGGCCCGAACCAATGTCTTGCCCGTATGGCCAGGGCGTACAGATACGGTCATGCGAAGCTCGTACCCCTTCAATTTCGTTCCGCTGACCGTGCCAAGCGTCTCATCTGCTTTGTCCAAAACAAAGCCAAGATCCTGAAGCGTAGCGATCACTGCGCGGAGCGTTGCGGATTTGTCAGGGGTATCGAATCCCCGTGTCTGTATGCTCCTTAATTGAACCTGACTTTGATCGCTATCAAGAATGCGTTGATTGGTGGAGGCGCATCCAGCTATAAAAAGTACAGCGAGGCTTGCGATCAGTCGCGTGCGAATCATATTTTCTGTCCCTCAAGAAACACCGACTTCGAGAGCTTGTCAAAGAAGCCCTCATACAGTTTTATGTCGGTAAGCTGTTCTGCGGTGGTGATCTGGTTTGCTGTGTTCCAAACAATGCGAGCGAATGTAATACGAACGAAAAATCCGTCTGGAACTGCGTGTCCCTGGCTATCCAGCACGGGACGAGTAACCAACGACGCGATGATTTTTTGGTTCTTATCGACCGGCATTATGGTACCACTCAAAATGCCGATCAGCACGGCACCCATGATCTGTTCGGCGCGGAACGCGCTTCTATCCTTGTCTCCGACAACGACTCCCAGAGATGTTTCGGACTCCGTAATCGTAAAACCAAGGTCTTGAAGAACCCCTGCCCCCGCGACGAGCGCATCTTTTTCTCCCAGTCCATCGAAGCGGCGCGTTTGTAATTGTCGGTTAGCCAGAGACTCCGGCCCCAGCATCAAGGCATCTTTCGGTAGGCTCTGGCAGCCAACAAATCCGGTTGCCAGTACGAGGGCGAACATCCCCGCGCAGGCGGAATATCTGAGCCTATTCATGCTGGACAACTCAAAATTTAGAGGAGTGATAGGAAAAATCACGCACCTTCGCCTGCTCGTCGAACTTCACGATGACAGTGAAAGTTTTCTGCGTCGTTGATTGAGCGCCACTGCCCAGAGATGCGCCAAACAGGGCGTCGCCGAAGATCAGCGCAAGGACACCGCCTTGGCTCTTCGAGTATGCCGTCTCACTGGAGATTTTGTCGTACACCCAGACCTCACGTCTCTGTTCGTCTGTGGTGACCATATTCGGAGAGCCAAGTGCGGACATGACATCCGCCGAACTCATCCCTACACGAATTTCCTTTTGCACGACTCCCACGGTCAGTGTCTTGGCCCCATCCTCCTGGACTTGCTTCCGATGATACCCCGCTCCACAACCGGCGAGGATCAGTGTAGCCATTGCGAAAACGCATAACACCTTGCACATTTGAAAAAGTTGGACATTCATAGACGCCATGTGCCTGCCAATCAATGCCCCTGTTTGTCGCTTCATTATTTTTCTCCCCCTTATTCATTCCCCGTTGACATGAAGTGAGACAAGCCTGCTTCCGGTCTGCAAGATAACTTTTTTTATCTGTCTTGTCGGGTTGGCCGAACCTTCGCTGTGAAGATAGATACAGCACGATGTATTGTCAAGACAATGGATTGATTCTTATGGGATGACAGGCGTCGCGGACTGGCTTGACAAGCCAGGGGGCGTTTCCTATGATGCGGTCGCTTTGAATGGGGCACTGGCGGAATCATGAGCGGGTCTGAACAGGATCATCGTTTTATGCAGTGGGCGTTGTCTGCGGCGCGGATGGCCTCTGAAAGGGGAGAGGTGCCGGTTGGCGCGGTTTTGTTTTGTGGTGAGGGGGAGGTCTTCATCGGATACAACCAAAGAGAGTGCCGGCAGGACCCCATTGCCCATGCCGAGATGATGGTCTTGCAAAAGGCGGCAAAACGCCTGGGACGCTGGCGGTTGGGAGGCACTCTTTACGTGACATTGGAGCCCTGTGCCATGTGCGCGGGAGCGCTGCTTCAGGCGAGGGTCGATCGATTGGTCTATGGGGCAAAGGATCCCAAGGCTGGCTGTTGCGGCTCGGTGGTGGATCTTCTCGGACAGACGAAATTCAATCATCGTATTGAAGTTGCCGGGGGGGTGTTGGAGGAAGACTCCGTGGTGCTGCTGCGTGATTTTTTTCAGCCGTTACGGCTACGGACTGCCGTATAAGGGCTTTCCCTCTCTGCCGTGCGTTGATGGACCCATTTTCAGGAGAGATGGCCGAGTTCGGTTGAAGGCGTCTGCCTCGAAAGCAGATATGGGGGTAACTCCATCGGGGGTTCGAATCCCTCTCTCTCCGCCAACCTGAACGAGAAATTTTCAGGATCAAAGCGCGGCCGCTTTGGCTCACGGCAAGCCCCAGTGTCTTAAGAAGAGGCGCCTTATTCATTGCAAAACCGACCTGTTTTACATAGAATGCCCCGGATTATTGGCAGGGTATTCCATCAAAATGGAGAGATGTCCGAGTGGTTGAAGGAGCACGACTGGAAATCGTGTAGGTGGCCAAAAGTCGCCTCGGGGGTTCAAATCCCCCTCTCTCCGCCAGGGAGTCTTATCAACCGCTGATGTAAAAACCTCTTATGTGGAGAGATCTGGCCCTGTGCAAGCAGATCTGATGAACCCCGCCAGGTCCGGAAGGAAGCAGCGGTAAATCGGCTCTCTGCGGTGCCGCAGGATGTCCTGGTCTCTCCTCATAAGCGGTTTTTATCGTCTAAAGTTTTTTGTTGAAGTTAACCTCGACATAGCCAGATGAGTTTTCAGGTTTCAGCCAGAAGGTGGCGGCCGCAGACCTTTGAGGAGGTCATTGGCCAGCCACACATCACGATTACCTTAAAAAACGCCATTGAGCAGGGGAAGATTGCCCAGGCCTACGTCTTCTCGGGGATCCGAGGGGTAGGCAAGACCACCATGGCGCGGATTTTCGCCAAAGGGTTAAACTGCGACGACCGCGTTCACTTCCCCTGTGGTCAGTGTGATTCCTGCCGGGAAATTACCGAGGGGCACTCGGTGGATGTGGTCGAAATCGATGGCGCCTCAAATACCGGGGTGGACGATGTCCGCGAGCTTCGGGAAATGGTCAAATATCTGCCCCTGCGGGGACGATATAAAGTCTATATCATCGACGAAGTCCACATGCTCTCTCCCGCAGCGTTTAATGCCCTCCTCAAGACCCTGGAAGAGCCCCCGCCGCACCTTGTTTTTATTCTGGCGACGACGGCGCCTCATAAGATCCCCCTGACCATTCTCTCCCGCTGTCAGCATTTTACCTGTCGGCGACTGTCGCGCCAGCAGATTGTGGGACAACTCAAATGGGTGGCTGCGGAGCGGGGGGCGACCTTCACGGAAGGCGGTATGACGCTTATTTCCAAGGCGGCGGAAGGGAGTATGCGGGATGCCCTTAGTATGTTGGATCAGGCCATTGCCTATGGCGAGGGCACGGTCAACGAAGAAGGTCTCCTTGCTTTATTTGGCCGGGTGGGTATGGAAAAATTTCATCTCCTGGTCTCCGCGATTCATCAACAAAATGCCGTTGCGCTCCTGGGACTGACGAAAGAGATTGCAGATCGTGGTTATGATTTGCGCCAGTTTCTATCAGATTGGTTGGAGCATTTGAGGCATTTAATCCTCGCACAGAATGTTCAGGAGGTTGAATCGTGGCTGGATCTTCCTCGGGAAGAGGTTGACCTGATTCATGTCGAAGCGGCCTTCTTCACGCGTGAAGAGATGCAGCGTCTTTTTTCCCTTTTTGCCAGATTGTATGAGGATATCCGGAATGCGCCCCATCCCCACATCTATTTTGAAGTGGCTGTTTTGAAGGCGATTCTACTCCCTCGCCTTCAATCGGTGGAATCCCTGATCCAGCGGTTAGACGCCCTGGGCGGGGAAGGGAAGCCGGAGGCATTGTCTCAAGTAACAGGACAACGGGAGCCGGCTGTGCTGACAACGAGGGTGTCTCCCCTCCCTGTGGAGCGGGGAGGTTCTCTCCCAACGCCAAAGACAGCCCCCAATCCGGTTGACGCGCCGGGGCTTCCGCTTGGAGGAGGTGTCCGCCCCAGTGGCGTCGCACCCCTTCAAAAGGTGTCGCCCGTGGAGGAGGTCCTTTCGCCCCCTGATCTTTGGATGCGTTTATTGTCGGAGGCGAAGGAGCAGCGCCCCGCTTTAGGATCGTATCTTGAGCAGGGATCCCTGTTGGAGGTGGGCGATGGCGCCCTTAAAATCGGGTTTTCACAAAAAACCGCTTTCCTCATGCCGATGATCCAAAAGCAGGAGAACATGGATTGGATGACCGGTTTATTGAAGGCCCATTTCAAGAAAGAGGTCAGGGTTTTTTGTGTTGAGGTCCCGGGGAGCGAAAAAGACGCCTCGGCGGAAAAAGAGAAAGAAAAGGGGCCTTCGCAGGGGTCGCACCCTTCGCAAGGGCCGCACCCCTCGCAGGAGTCGCACTCCTTGCAGGGGCCGCACCCCTCACAGACTACTTTTTTGGGGGAGGTCTTAAAGGTTTTTGGGGGAGAAGTGATTGACGAAAAGGTGAAGCGGAATGGCTGACCGATTTGGCCAGTTAGAGGGCATTTTTTACAGGTTCGTAGTGTTTTGTGTCTAACTTCTGTTGCGGTTTGCCGCGTTGAGGAGCGATCAATGTCAAATAAACAGTTTTTAGGAGATCTCATGCGCCAGGCGCAGGCCCTCCAGGGCCAGATGGCAAAAATTCAGGAAGATGCGGCGAAAAAAACGGTTGAGGCCTCATCGGGTGGGGGGATGGTCACGGTGAAGGTGAACGGCAAGAATGAGCTCCTCTCCATTGTCCTGGAGCCTGAAGTGGTGAAATCAAGTGATCTGGAAATGTTGCAGGACTTAATTATTGCCGCAGTGAACGAAGGATTGCGGAGAAGCCGGGACATGATGTCGGAGGAAATGAAGGGGCTGACCGGTGGCCTGCAAATTCCGGGGCTGATGTAGCGATGAACCGGCCTGACGCGCTTTCACACTTGATAGAACAGCTTATGGTTTTACCCGGGATTGGCAGAAAGACCGCGCAGCGGTTGGCCTTTTTTATCCTGAAAATGGGTGTGACCGAGGCAAAAATGCTGGGGGAGGCGGTTCTTGCGGTGAAGGAGAAGCTCGCCTTTTGTGAAGTCTGCAATAATGTTGCAGAGGGGGCGCGATGCTCCATTTGTTTAAGCCCCGATCGGGACACGCGCAGCATTCTCGTGGTCGAAGAACCAAGCACCCTCCATTCCATCGAAAAGACTGGCGAATATAAGGGGCTTTACCATGTCCTCTTGGGGACACGTTCTCCGTTGTCGGGGTATGAGGCTTCCGATCGCGCGATTTCCCTCCTTGTGAGTCGTCTGGAAAAGGGGGATGTTTGCGAGGTGATTATTGCCACAAATCCCAACATGGATGGCGAGGCGACGGCCCTTTATTTAGCGCGTCTGATTCGGCCTCTCAATATCAAGGTGACTCGTATTGCCTGTGGGGTTCCTGCGGGAGGTGACTTGGAGTATGTCGACGAAGTGACGCTTACGAAGTCGCTTCAATGGCGACACGAAATCTCGTAAAACATCCTTGACGATATGTCAAGGGCCGTGTTATTCTCCTTAGTCTCTACAGTGTACGTAGAGAGAGGTTGTGTATTCTTTTCTTTTGTGTGGATGTTCTGTGTTTCTTCGGTTGTTTCATTCTGATCAGATAAGGAAAGGTCTCTTATGAGTCGGTATCGTGTTGTTCCTGGTCCGGAAGCGTTTTTTACTCCTTCGGCGGCAAGAATGGGGGTTGTTCTCCCGGAGCCTGGCGAAGCCCATATTGAAGGAGAAATCGTCCCGGAAGAAGTGGCGATGGAGTATGCGGCGAAGAAGCTGATTGAGGCCAAGAATCCGACCCTCCATCCGGGGCCGCTTGTTTTATGGAACTGGAACGATAAGGCGGCCAAAAAGGCCAAGGCCATTAAGGTCCTGGCCAGTGTCATTCCGGCAAGAATCATTCCGATGGCTGATTACCGCCCTAAATATCCGAAGATTAACGCCGATGTCGAGATCAATCCCAATCACCCCAATCTGACCATTTGGCATAACAAAGAAGACGTCTGCATGTTCGTGGGGGTTCACTGTCATCAGGCCAACCTTTCGCTCAAAATGATTCGCGGCGGGACGAGCTGTTTTACGATTGCGATGTGTGCCATGTCAGGCCATGAGGACGCCAATCTCACTTTTCGTGACGCCTCGGCCGAGAAGATCCTTCGCCTGGCGGAGTGGGTTTGTAAGCTGAAAGGGCTTGGTTTTGAAAGGCCGGTTGAGACGCGAGAGGTAGAAAATGATCGCTTGAATGATAATATTTTTGCAAAATTTGCAGACGGAGGTGGGTAATGGCAAATGAACTTTCAGAGGCACAAAGAAGCCTCCTCAGCACGAAGAACAAGATGGGGCAGATCTATACCGATCCGCAGTATCTTTTTAACGAAGCGCCACGTACGGCGGCTTTCTATACGGGAAGCGAGGTGATCAAGGAGGCGATTCGTCGGGCCAGCGTTGATGTGATGATCGCCTACCCGATTACCCCCCAGAGTGAGGCGGCCGCCTTAATCGGGGAGCTCTATGCAGAAGGTTATGTGGCCGATTATTTTCGGGGTGAAAGCGAATTTGCGGTGATGAGCCAGTGCGCGGGCGCCGCTTTTGGTGGGGCGCGGGTTTTCACGACCACGGCGGGACCGGGGACCATGCGGGCCATGGAAAACTTTCCGATGTGGACGGGGGCCCGTCTCCCGATTCAGGTGATTGTGACCTGCCGTGGGATTAATTCCCCGTTGAGCATTCAGCCCGATACCTTGGAGATTTATTTCCTTCTGGGGACAGGGATGTTGGTCTGGCATGCGGAGACGGCCCAGGATTTCTTCGACTGGATCCTGAAAGGGTATATTGTTTCCGAACAGCCGGATGTCCATCTCCCCCTGGCGCTCTGTTGCGATGGTTTTTTTGTGACCCATACCAAAGATACCGTTATGCTGACCCCTCCAGACCTCTGTCTGCCGCCGTATGATCCTTATCGTTCGCCGGTTCCCTGCATGGATATGGAGGTGCCACCGATCCGCATGATGCGGGATCCGTTTATCATGAAGTCCAACTATATCAGCTATATGGCCCATGCCTCCTGGCAGGAAGAGGTCCGGGGTGCCTGTGAGCGCTCCCGTAAGCATACGATTCCGATGTTGGGCGGGTTGATCGATACGGAAAATATCGATTCAGAGGTTGTGATCCTGGCCTCTGGAACGGCGGTTTCCCAAGGGCGGGAGGCGATACGTCTGTTAGAGGATGAGGGGATTCGGGTCGGTCTCATTAAAGTGAAGTCTCTTAGGCCTTTCCCGACGGAAGAGATTAAGGAGGCCACGAAACATGCGAAACATATCATCATCCCCGAGTTTAATGTCGTGGGGTGGCTTGCCACGGAGGTGAAGGCGATTCTTCCGGATAATCATCGTGTGGTTTCCGGGCCTCATGTGGCGGGCGGTATGACCATGCCGGCAGAGGTGATTGTCGAAGAAATTCACAAGGCGTTGGGGCATCGGGTGGCGAGCTTGTCGGGGCGTGGAAGCTGACGGTAAGAAATTAAATCTGCATAGGTGAGGTTCTGCGATGAGCAAGGAAAAAATTCAAATTTGTCCCGAGTTTTACGACATTATGCCGCCGGAATATCGAGATCTGGTGGAGCAGGCGACCTTTGGTAAAGAAGATCGGGGGTGGAAAGATATCGGTCAGACGAAGGAATTGATTGAAGAGCACTCTCTCTGTGCGGGCTGCCCGGAGTCGATGGCCTTCCGGTATATCCTGGCCTCGCTCCCCAATCCGGAGGATACCGTCATGGTCGGATCCACCGGTTGTACCAGTTTGGTCTTCCCTCATGTCGCTGTTCATAACATCCACTCCCTCTTCGGAAATCAGAATGCAGTCGCCAGCGGATTAAAGCGGGCACTCTCCGTTCGGTTCCCTGGGAAGATCAAGGATGTGGTGGTGTTGGCGGGGGACGGGGCGACGGTGGATATTGGCCTCGACATGACGCTTCAGTCATGGTTTCGGAGAGACAAGTTTACGACCATCTGCTTTGATAACGAGCTTTATGCCAATACGGGCGGACAAGAATCCGGGTTGATGCAGAAGGGGTTTGTCGCCAAAATGGCACCCGTCGGAAAGCAGTTTGAAAAGGTCAGCCTCCCGGAGATTGCGCGGGAGTCGGGGTGTGTCTATGTGGTTCACTGCACGGTGAGTAAGCCAAATCTTGTAGAGAAGGTTGTCAAGAATGCGGTACTCCTGGCGCGAGAAGTCGGTCCCACCTATCTTCAGCTTTATACCCCCTGCATTCTCGAAATTGGGAAAGACAGCATGGAGGGTCTCCAGGAAATGCGCGATGCAGAGCGTCCGGGCGAGCGTTTCCGATACAAGGAGTATGTGACGGAAGAAGCGAAAAAGTACTTGGCAGACATCGAGGCTCAAAAGAAAGAAGTCGCTGCCGTAACAGCTTAAGTCAGGTGTCGAAGGTGATGGAGAGAGGGGACTTATGAAAAAGCGGACGAATATACGGATGTCAGGATTGGGGGGGCAAGGTGCGGTGACTTCGGCCCATGTCATGGCGATGGCTGCCAATCGTGACAATAAGTTTTCAATCTCAAACCCATTTTTTGGCGCAGAGAAACGGATGGCGCCGGCCGAAAGTTACTGTCGGATTGGCGAAGAGAGGATCTACGACCGAGGGGAGTTGGTCTATCCCGATGTGATTATGGTCTTCCATCCGCAGGTGATTACGATGCAAAAGAGCTATACGGCGCCGTTTTATTCGGGGATTAGAAAAGGGGGATTGGTCATCATTAATTCAAATTCAGAACTGCTCAATGAGGATGATCGGGCATTTCTGGACGATTTGCAGGTGTCGGTTTACACCTTCGATGCGACGGCCATGGCGATGGAAGTCGCAGGAACGGAGCTTTCCACAAATATGGCGATGATTGGGGCTGTTTCTGGGATTACCAAGGTGGTGACCTTAGGAGGGCTTGATCTTGCCTTACAGGATCGGTTCGGCAAGAAGTACGTGGCCTCTGGTGGAACTGCTTCTTTGGATGAAGCGATTAAGAAGAAGTTTGCGAAGAAAGAACAGCTCTTAAAGAAAAATATGGACACCATTATCAGGTCGTATGAAGTGGCGGTAGTGTGGGCGGAAAAAGAGAAGTTTGCCTCCGTGGCGTAATGAAGTAGAAGGGTTGTCATGTATAACGTCGCGTTTGTGGAAGATGAGAAGTGTGTCGCCGAGAAGGGATGTCGGCTCTGTATCCTCTACTGTCCCGAAGCGGACTGTATTCGATTAGATACGCGTAAGATGAAGGCCTTTGTGGTTGTCGATCGCTGTAAGGGGTGTGATTTATGCGCCGTGGTCTGTACGGCCGCGAAACATGACGCGATTGCTATGTTACCTGTGAATGGGGCGACCGGTGAGATCATCTTTGGGACCGGTAAGGCAGAGGCGGCGGCGCTGGGCCAGGCGTATCAATAAGATTAAGATTTAAAAAATATTTAAAAAGTTGATCTTTGTTTTTAACAAAAGTTCCCGTGAGCCAAATCGCGGGAACTTTTGTTAAGGAGAGTGGGGAGAGGTAAAGCGGTGGCGGAAGCAGAGGCGGTCACGACGAACCGGTTGACGGCGTCCGTTCTTAAGCTCTTTCAGAAAGAACTGGATCGGGCGTATGCCCCAGACGATTTGGCAAAGGCCCTTAAGTTACAATTTCCGAAAGATCCCCAGAAGCAGGCTCAAGCCCTCCAGGAGATTACGACGAGCCTGAACGATCTGATGCAGGAAGGTCAGATCAGAGAAGTTGCCCCGTCCCTGTTCAAGGGTAGGCGCTTCTTCGATCAGGAGAAGCATATCGAGCATGCCTATCTTGGTGGCATGGGCAATACCCAGTATCGTTTTCCAGCACTGATTTTCAGGTTGAATATCGGGGTCCTCTCTCTTTTCTTTATGAACGATAAAGGATTGGGCGCGTGGCAGGTCACGGTGAAAGATACAACCATTGGGAAGGATTACTGCCTGACTCGTAGGCTTTGCGATGGGGTGTATCTCATTGGGAGCGCGCCGGCCAAGCCGGATCAAGAGAATTATCTCCGTATCGAGGGAAAGTATATCTCAAAACAGCATGCTATTCTGACCATTTCTGGCGAAGAGATCCGTATTGAAGATCAAAATACCCTCTATGGCACGCGTATTGATCATTTTACGAAGGAAGGCTTACTCTCTTACCGACAGGTGGCCGAGGCTTTTTTAGAGCGGGTTCAGGACAAAGATCAAGCAGACCCGGTGGCGCAGGGGCATTTTGTTCTACAACAACTGGTCAAGAACCACCTGAATTTTGAGTCCACATTTTTCAGCGTTGTGGTGAATGCGGTTCTGCTGGATCGGGGGTAAATATTTTTTTAAGTATTTTGTGTGGTTTACCGTTTTGATTAAGGGTGGAAGTTTACTTCGAGAGGTTCAATAGATGTCGGATTGTGCCAAGGAGTTGTTAGAATCGGTCATTGGCTCCATGGAGGCTTTGAACCGCTATTTTGATGAAAAAATTGAGGCCCTTCGAGAAAAAGGGATCGATGAGAAAGAGATACAGGGCCTCATTAAAGGGTCTTATGCGATGAAAGACGCAAGCAACATCTATCTTTCGTGGTCCAGCCACTATCTCCAGCAGATCGAAAAGGGAATGAATTCCCTCGAAGAAGAGGATTTTCAGATCCAGGTTTAAGTTGTCGTCCCTGTCCAACGAAAATCAGCAATGACTGGCCGGTGGTCTCCCCCCAGGTCAGGCCCCACTCCCGCCCGCAACGGTTCCCATTCTGGGCCGGTTAAGATGTGATCGATTCTAATGCCAAACCATTGGGTCTGTTTCGACAGACCCAATCCCCACCCGGCCTCTGCGAAGGCGTTGGTATACTCTGACCAATAGGTTTGATAAATACGGCTGTCAACCGGTAAGTTAAAGTCTCCGGAAATCAGCAAAGGATGAGGGGTTTGATCCACCCATTCCCTTGCCTTTCTGGATTCATAGTCTCGCATGAAAATTTCGTCATCAATTAAGTCGGCCGCCTTAGACACCCCCTCATCGGATAAAACTTCCCCATTTTCTGAAAAACGGCGTCGTAGTCGCGCTGGCTGGCCCCGGACATAATCCAGCACGGCTTCAATCCCCTCTCGGGGTGTCTCGAGGTGAAGATTCACAAAGTAGAGGGTTCCTAAATGGGATTTTAGGGTGTACCGAACGATCGCACCGCTCCCTCCCAATTTGTGAATGTCCCTTGTAGGACGGGGTTCTGTTTTTTGAATGGGGAATGTACTGATTAAACACATTTCCCCGCCGGACTCCACCTGCCACGTTGAACGAAGGATCCGTAGTTGTTCTAAAGAGAGATCGCACTCCTGAAGGGCAACAATATGAGGTTGTGTTTCTTCGAGCAATCGGTTGAAGCGTGAAAAATCAAGATCCCCCCCGCCCATGTTGTAAGAGATCACCCTGATATCATGAGTGGGCGATTGAGATTTAAGGAAACCACGCAGGGAGAATGAAAATCCCATCATGGGACCCAGAATGACCAGGCCAATGACCCATAAATGAAACAGCAGCCCGCGACGATAAACAAGGGCCAAGGGAACCAAAAGTCCAAGCGGAAGGGCAAATATCCATCGGGGACCGAAAATCATCAGCGTCCCGATCCACCAATCATCTCCCGAACTCCGCATCAATATGAGGGCGGCAACAACAACGGCACCATAGAGCCAGGTGGCCAGCGATAGAGCGATGGAAAAGTTTGTTTGTTTTGGTCTGGATGGGTGGGAGGCCTTCGTGAGGGGAGGTCGTTTTCTCGGGATTTCGTCCAAGGGATGTCTCCTACGTGGTTTGATCTTGTTCAGAAGGTAAAACAGGCTGTTGATGGAAACATTTGAATCGCCGAGCCGGACTTTAACATGTTTAATTCCAGGTGACAATTGGTTGCTTTGTGGTTGCTTTGTGGTTGGTTTGTGTGGTTGGTTTGTGGTTTGAAGGAGAGGGGCTTTCTTGCATCGTAGAGAGCGCTATTTGTGGTAGGATGCCACCGCAGAAAGAGGCTTGGAGTGGAGAGGCTGGTGTGAAGCTGAAGGTCATGCAGGTTCCAAGGGTTGTTGTGATGCTTCTTGCGATGCTTTTTCCTGTCGGGTGCGCCAAAAAGGAGCCGAAACATCCCGATACCTTAATTGAGGGGTCCATTGGTGATGCCAAGCGCTTAATCCCCATGCTGGCGACCGATGGGGCCTCTGGCGATATTTCCGGGCTTCTCTTTAACGGGTTGGTGAAATACAACAACCAGGCCCAACTGGTGGGAGATCTTGCCGAATCGTTTGAGGTTTCTCCCGATTGTCTGTCGGTTACTTTTCACTTGAGACAGCATGTGAAATGGCATGACGGCCAGCCGTTCACGTCCGCCGACGTCGCCTTTACCTATCAGAAGATGATCGATCCTGGCATTGTCACGCCGTACAGCAGTGATTTTGAGACGGTTGAACGGGTGGACGTCCTCGATCCCCACACCCTCCGTGTGATCTACAAGGAACCTTACGCGCCTGGCATTGCGAACTGGGGGATGGGGATCATTCCAAAACACCTTTTGGAGGGAAAAGACCTCAACACCGATCCCTTTAATCGGAATCCCGTGGGGACGGGACCTTTTCGATTTACGGAGTGGAAGAGTGGCGAGAAGATTGTCTTGTCCGCCAATCCGGATTTTTTTGAGGGGAAGCCCCAGATCGCAACCTATCTTTACCGGATTATTCCAGATACCGCGACGATGTTTTTAGAATTGAAAGCGCTCAATCTGGACTGGATGGGCTTACGGCCCATCCAGTACCAGAAACAAACCGCAGACTCTTTTTTTGAAAAGGAGTTTAATAAATTCAAGTACCCGGCGCTGGGATATACTTATATGGGATATAATCTTTTGGACCCGCGGTTTTCAGACCGGCGTGTTCGACAGGCGCTGACCCATGCCATTGACAAAAAGGGGATTGTTCAGGGGGTTCTCTTCGGCATGGGGAAGCCTGCCACCGGGCCGTATATTCCGGAATCATGGGCCTATAATAAAGAGGTCGCGGATTTTGAGTACAATCCCACAAAGGCCGTGGCCCTTTTAGCGGAAGCGGGCTGGAAGGAGAAAAATGACGAGGGGGTTCTTCAAAAAGAAGGGAAGCCGTTCTCTTTTACCATTCTGACCAATCAGGGGAATGAAGAGCGGGCGAAGGCCGCTGAAATTATTCAGGACAACTTAAAAAAGGTGGGAATACGGGTTGAGATTCGCGTTTTGGAGTGGCAGGCCTTCCTGCACGAGTTTATCGATAAGAAGCGGTTTGAAGCGATTATTCTGGGATGGGGTGTCGGTTTGGATCCCGATCTTTATGCGATTTGGCACTCCAGCAAGACGAAAGAAGGAGAGTTTAATTTTATTTCTTACCGAAATGAACAGGTGGATGCCCTGCTGATGAAGGGGCGCAGGACCTGTGCGGTGAGTGAACGAAAAAAGATTTATCAGGCCGTTCACCAACTGATTGCCGAAGATCAGCCCTACACCTTTTTGTATTACCCAATGGCCCTCCCGATTGTCCATAAGCGATTTCATGGGATTGCCCCCTCCCCGATTGGGATTTCCTACAACCTGCCTCATTGGACCATTCCAAAGAATAAATCGGACTGGTATGTCACGCCATAGCAGGCCATTTTGCCAGAGGGCCGCACAAATAAGGGTCCCGAAGGGTCCCGTCTGCCCGGCGCGCGCGGCTGACGAAGCCATCGGAGAGCTGGTTATTCCTGAAGGCGGGGATCGAGGGCATCGCGCAGCCCCTCGCCCAGGAGGTTATAGCCAAGCACCGTGATAAAAATGGCAAGTCCCGGGAAAAGCGAGAGCCACCATGCGATTTCAATGTTATCTTTTCCTGCGGTAAGAATTCCTCCCCAGCTCGGTCGGGGGGGTTGGACCCCCAAGCCTAAAAAGCTTAATGCGGATTCAGTCAGTATCGCCCCGGCAATCCCCAGAATGGCCGCGACATAGACCGGGGAGAGGGCATTGGGAAGAATATAGCGAAAAATAAGCCGTAGGTCTCCGGCGCCCGCCGCCCGCGCGGCAAGGACATACTCCATCTCCTTGATGGCGAGGAATTCTCCTCGAACCAGGCGCGCCACCCCCATCCATCCCGTGAAGCCAATGACAATCATGATATTCCAGAGAGAGGGTTCCAGGATGGCAATGACCGCGAGGATTAAAAAGAAAGTGGGGATGGAAAGCATGACATCCACCAGACGCATGAGAAACACGTCAATCGGGCCCGCATAAAATCCCGACACGGCGCCCACGCCAACGCCGATGGTGAGGGCAATTCCCACGGCAATAAAACCGACCATCAGCGAAATGCGCGATCCCCATAGGATTCTGCTAAGGACGTCCCTCCCCAGGGGGTCGGTTCCCATGGGGTGGTCGAGACTCGGGGGAGAGAGGATTTTGTCGAGGGCAATTTTGTACGGATCATGCGGGGCAACGACAGGTGCAGAAATGGACAGGGAAAAAATAACGACCACGATGACCAACCCCAAACATGCCGTCCGATTTTTAGTCAGCCGTTTCCATCCGGTCTGCCGGGTGGGGGGCGGGGGCAGGCCCTCGCCCCCTGAATGGGGTGTGGGGGCTTGGGAGGGCGGGCGCGGTGGTGGTTTGGACAGGGGGGCGTCTCCTTTACGAAGTCAGTCGGACCCTGGGATTGATCCAGGCATAGGAGAGGTCTGCGATGAAGTTTCCTGCCAGGGTCAAGATCGCGCCAAAGAAGGTGAGTCCCATGATGACGGGATAGTCCCGTGCAAGCACCGCCTGGTAGGAGAGCTGCCCCATCCCCGGTATTGCAAAGAGGGTTTCAATAATAACGCTTCCCCCAATGAGACCCGGAAGTTCCAGCCCCAGCAATGTGACAACCGGAATCAGGGCGTTTCGCAAGGCATGTCTGAAGATCACGGTTTTTTCTGAAAGACCTTTGGCGCGGGCGGTCCGGATATAGTCCTGCCGGATCACTTCCAGCATTTCAGAACGGAGATAGCGAGAATAGCCGGCGAGACCCGCTAAAGAAGAGGTGAAAACGGGCAATATCAGGTGACGGGTCCAGTCGATCAGCTTCTCTCCCATACTCATGGAGGCAATGGTCAGAGACTGATATCCAGAAAGGGGGAGCCATCCCAGGGTGACGCCAAAGAGAAGCATCAGGAGAAGCGCAACCCAAAAGTGAGGGAGTGCAAAACCGATATAAACCAGGAAGGTTGTGAGCCGATCAAACCATGAATATTGCTGTGTTGCCGATAAGATGCCAATTGGAAATGAGATCAAGACAATCAGCATCAGGGAGAGGAGGTTGATGACCAGTGTAATCGGAAGCCGGTGGACGATTTTTTGAGAGACCGCTTCACCATCCACGAACGAGTGTCCCAGATCGAACGATAAGAAGCGGCGGAGCCAGTTGAGATATTGTCTGTGAAGCGGCTGATCTAACCCATAGAGCCTTTTTAAGTTTTCCCGGGCTTGCGCGGAGACCCTGGGATTGAGCGTTGTTTGAATGTCCGTGGGGTCGCCTGGGGCCAAATGAACCATGCCAAAGGTTAAGAGCGTGATCCCCATCAACGAGAGAAGAAGCTGACCCGATTTATGAAGACAAAAAGAGAGCATAGGCCGGGCCACTCTATCAAAGAGGGTTTTTAGGAGTCAACGTAAAGTCACGAAGAAGGAGGATACCTGTTTCCGCAGGGGCTTTGCCCCCTTCATTGGGTTGTCCACAGGCCGATCTATCTCATGTTAAACAGGCAGAGAGGGGCGCAGCCTCAATCTATAGGGGAGATGAGGTAAAGTTGCCCCAATAGGCAGTAATTTTTTATCTTGACAAAAAAAATTTTTACTATATAAATTGCCTGATTTTTCTATTGGGTTTGGCAGGGGTGCGATAGGGTTCGCGATAGGGTTCGGTAGGGTTCGGTTGATTTGAGTGTCAACGACGGGGGCGGTCTTAAGTCCCGGATAACGAAAGGGGGAAAATCGATTGCATGCGTTGGGAACCCACTTGCTGGTGGAGTTAAGGAATTGTAACCGGAAGCACCTTAATGATGTCGCCAAGATTGAGGAGATTTTGGTGACTGCGGCACGGGAAGCTAAGGCCACGATTATCGAAAGCCGATTCCATCAGTTTAACCCCTTTGGGATCAGTGGTGTGGTCGTGATTGCGGAGTCGCATCTGACCATTCACACCTGGCCGGAGTATGGTTATGCTGCGGTGGATATTTTTACATGCGGTGAAACCTTGCAGCCTTCCGTTGCTGCGGATTATATCGCAAAGAAGTTGCAATCGAAAGACCCGTCTTTCATGGAAGTAAAACGGGGGTGTTTGTCTTTGGGGAATACCAAGTTGCCTCACAAACCCTCCGCAGAGGAGCCGTTTATCTATGACCGAGACAAAGAGTTACAAATGGTTCCATGATTATCTTTCTCCCTGCGAAGGGCATATTCATGGGATCGATCAAATCGTCTTTTCACAAAAAACAGCGTTTCAGCAAGTAGAAATCATCGACACGCAGAGCTATGGGCGGTGTCTTGTTTTAGACGGCAAGATGCAGTCGAGCGAGCGGGATGAGTTTATTTACCATGAGGCGCTGGTCCATCCCGCGATGGTGATCCATCCGAATCCGAAGAATGTTTTTATCGTTGGAGGGGGAGAGGGGGCGACGTTGCGGGAAATCCTCCGTTATCCGTCGGTGGAACATGTGCTGATGGTCGATATTGATAAAGAGGTGGTGGAGTCGTGCAGGCGCCATCTCCCACAGTGGCACCAGGGGGCTTTTGAAGATCCACGCACCGAACTCCAATACCTGGATGCGCGTAAATACTTGGAGGAGACAGAAGAGGTTTACGACCTGATTATCATTGATATTTCCGAACCGGTGGAAGAGGGGCCCGCCTACCTTCTTTATACCCGGGAGTTTTACACGCTGATTCTGGAACGTCTGGGGGCGGCGGGAATGATCTCTCTTCAGGCGGGGACGATTTCTGCTGGGAATCTGTTGAATTTCTCCGCAGTCTATCAGACGTTAAAAGCGGTTTTTCCGATTGTGGCACCTTATTATGCCTGCATCCCTTCTTTCGGGTTGCCGTGGGGATTCGCCCTGGCCTCAAAACAGGTGGATCCCAATCTCTTTGATCCCAAAGAGATTGACGACAGAATTTCCCGCCTCATCAAGGGTGAGCTGAAATATTATGATGGCGTGGTTCATCGTGGCCAGTTCCTCCTGCCAAAACACGTCCGTCTGGAGGTGCAGAGGCAAGAGCGCATCATTGAAGATAATCAGCCCTTGTTTACTTACAATTAG
>CAYRGU010000035.1:0-15550 GCA_964423845.1 uncultured Nitrospirota bacterium | reverse complement strand
CGGCTCCGACATTACAGTATCCGAGTATTGTGAAAGGCGTCAGGCATGCCGTATTTTTTGGCAGCTTGCGGTTTTTCAAAAATCTGCTAATAGCCCATTCGTTGGAGAAAGTGATAGTCTCTTCTCCAGTCTTTTTTAACTTTTACCCAGAGGTCCATGTAGATTCGTATTCCGAGCAGGTTTTCCAGCTCTTCACGCGCGGACTGCCCAATGGCCTTTAACATCCGACCTTTTTCGCCAATGATAATTCCTTTTTGGGAATCACGTTCCACGAAAATGATGACCTGCATCTTGACGATATTCTTCTCCGTATCCTCCTGATACGCCTCGATCTCAATCGCAACCACATAAGGGATCTCCTGATGCGTTTTTTGAATGACCTTCTCCCGAATGATCTCCGAGGCTAAAAACCGAATCGGCTGATCGGTCACTTCATCCTCTGGAAAATAGGGGACCCCCTCCGGGAGATAGGGGAGAATGACCGAGATCAGTCGCTCCACATTTTCGCCTGTGAGGGCGGAGATCGGGATGACGTCCGAGAAATGCCCGCTCTTTGCGTGCCGATCCAGCATGGGGAGGAGTGTCGCAGACCGGACCTGGTCCATCTTATTGACAATCAGGATTTTTGGTTTCTGGGTCTTCTGAAGCGGGTCGAAGATGAATCGATCCGCCTCTAATTTTGAGGTGGGTTCCACCATCACGAGAACGAGGTCAACCTCTTTGAGGCAGGAGAGCGCGGTCTTCACCATCCGCTGATTTAATTGAATCGAGGTCTCGTGGATGCCCGGCGTATCGAAGAAAATAATCTGGCCATGAGGGAGATGTTTGACCCCCATGATTTTATTGCGGGTGGTTTGAGGCTTATCCGAGATAATGGAAATTTTCTGCCCGACAATATGGTTTAAGAGGGTTGATTTTCCCACATTCGGCTGACCGATTAGGGCGGCAAAACCAGACCGGTAGGGGGGGGCGTTCCAGACTCTTGCAAAAGTCCAGATGCTTCGTTCTCGGTCCCTCGGAGATCCTCACGTACCTTCAAGGTATGCTGCGGTCTCCTCGATCCCTGCGGGGCGAGCGTCGCCTGCGGCCTTGCATCTGAAGCTTTTTCAAGAGTCTGTCCATGCTGGGATTTGGGTAGGGAGTCTGCGTTGGGGGAAGGAGGGCCTGGGGCTTGTTTCACTTCTCGTAAAACTCATAAACCAGCTCGCCTTCTTTGACGAGGCCGAGTTTCTCCCGAGCCAGCCGTTCAATGGCATGGGGATCGCTTTTTAACGCATCCACCTCCCGAGTCAACTGTTCGCTGCCCTGCCGTAAGGAGGCCATTTCTTCCTGGAGCTGCTGATGGACCGTTCTCATCTTGACTAACTTGATAACGCCCATATCCCCAAGAAACAGCGAGAGTAAAAGATAGCAATTCACCACAATGAGGACCATCAACAGCAGGCCCCGCATCCGGGCGCGATATTGCCTGACCTCTTCGCGGTTTTTATTTTTCATGAAAATAACTCATCCCACGAAAGATTGCCGCCCCGGAGAGTTCTTCCTCAATCCGAAGGAGCTGATTATATTTTGCGACGCGATCGGTCCGCGAGAGAGAGCCGCATTTGATTTGACCGGCTCCGGAGCCGACGGCCAGGTCCGCGATGGTGGCATCCTCGGTTTCGCCGGAGCGATGAGACACAATGGTTCGGTATCCTGCGGCCTTGGCACAGCGAAGGGTGTTGAGGGTCTCCGTGAGCGTGCCGATCTGGTTTAATTTGATCAAAATGGCATTGCCCACCCCGCGTTCAATTCCCTCCGCCAAAATCGCCTCATTGGTCACAAAAAGATCATCGCCAACCAGTTGGAGGCGTTTTCCCAGCCGATCTGTCATCTGTTTCCAGCCAGCCCAGTCGTCCTCCGCGAGGCCATCCTCAATGGAGACAATGGGGTAGTCTCTGGCTAACTTTTCGTAGTAATCGATCATCTCCTCCGAGGAGAGATCCCTTCCCTCGGACTGAAGATGATACGTTCCCTTTTGAAAAAACTCGCTCGATGCGGCATCCAGACCGAGAAGGATCTGACGGCCCGGTTGGTATCCGGCATCGGAAATGGACTGGAGGATCAGATCCAGCGCCTCCCGATGGGATTTCACGGCAGGCGCGAACCCCCCTTCGTCCCCCACCGAGGTGGTATAACCCTTTTTCTTTAAGACCGATTTGAGGGTGTGGAAGATTTCTACGCCCATCCGCAACGATTCCGAAAATGAATTTGCTCCCGCAGGGATAATCATGAATTCCTGAAAATCCAATCCATTGTCGGCATGGACCCCGCCATTGATGATGTTCATCATCGGCACGGGAAGCTCTCGCGCCCCGATTCCCCCTAAATATCGGAAGAGGGGCAGTTTCCGTTCTGCGGCTGCGGCCCGCGCTGTGGCAAGCGAAACGCCGAGAAGCGCATTGGCCCCCAGCGCGCTTTTGGTGGGGGTGCCGTCCAGGGCAATCAAGGTTTGATCGAGCAGAACCTGATCTTCGGCAAAGTGGCCGATCAATCTTGGTTTAATGATCTTGTGAACGTTCTCGACCGCCCCCAGGACCCCTTTGCCATGATAACGCTGGCTCTCCCGATCCCGAAGCTCCAGGGCCTCTTTCTTGCCCGTGGAGGCCCCGGAAGGGACTGCGGCGCGTCCGTAAATCCCCGTCGCGAGGATCACCTCCACCTCCAGGGTGGGATTCCCGCGCGAATCCAGAATTTCCCGGGCGCGGATATCGGCAATTTCACTCATCGTGCTCTCCTTTCGGGTGCCGGCTATTTGACCGACAGACGCTCTTTTAAGAGTTGGTTCACCCTGGCGGGGTTGGCCTGTCCGGAGGTTTGTTTCATCACCTCGCCCACAAAAAAACCAATCAGTTTCTCCTTGCCCGCCCTGTACCCGGCAACCTCTTTGGGATGGGCCAGCAGGATGGCGTCAATCCTCTGGCCCAACTCGGCGGTGTCACTGACTTGAGCCAGTCCGCTCTCCTGAACAATGCGGTCTGGATCCTTCCCGGTGGCCGCCATCTGTTCGAAGACGGTCTTTGCGATTTTTCCGTTGATCTTGCCATCCTCAATCAACTGTAGGAGGGAGGCTAATTGTCCGGGATGAATCGGCAGGTCGCCGATCTCCTTATCGTCCTTGTGGAGCGCGCCAAGTAATTCACTCATCATCCAGTTGCTGACTGCTTTGGGATGGGGATAGAGGGCGACCGTCTTCTCATAAAAATCGGCCAGGGCCTGGGTGGCGGTTAAGACCAACGCGTCATAGTCGGGAAGCGTATAGTCGCGCACGAAACGGGCCCGCTTCGCATCGGGAAGTTCCGGGAGCGTGGCGGCGATTTCATCAATCCATTCCTCGGCAATATGAATCGGGACCAGATCCGGCTCCGGGAAATAGCGATAGTCATGGGCCTCTTCTTTGGATCGCATGGAGAAGGTCGCGCCACTTTTCGTGTCCCACAGACGGGTCTCCTGAATCACCTTCCCGCCTTCATCCAGAAGATGCCCCTGTCGGTCGATCTCATACTCGAGCGCCTTCTGAACAAACCGGAAGGAGTTCATGTTTTTCACCTCGGCGCGGGTCCCAAGACGCCCGGTGCCAGCAGGCCGCAGAGAGATGTTGGCATCGCACCGAAAATTTCCCTTTTCCATGTCCCCATCGGAAACCCCGGCATAGATGAGCAGCTCGCGCAATTTCTTCAGGTAGGAGACCGCTTCCTGCGGGCTGCTTAACTCGGGCTGACCGACAATTTCAAGCAGGGGAACGCCGGCCCGATTCATATCCACGTGACTTGCGCCAGCAATCCCTTCGTGCAAATTCTTGCCCGCATCTTCCTCCATGTGAATTCGCACCAGTCCGATCTTTCGGGGGATGCCTTCCGAGACGATTTCAACATATCCCCCCTCCGTCAGGGGCAGTTCATACATCGAAATCTGGTACCCCTTCGGCAGATCGGGATAGAAGTAGTTCTTCCGGGCAAAGCGGGCGCAAGGGGAAATCCTGCCATGCGTGGCAAGGCCCATCCGAATCCCCAGTTCAACGACCTGACGGTTTAAGACCGGGAGGACACCGGGCAGGCCAAGGCAAATAGGACAGGTCTGGCTGTTGGGAGGCTGGCCAAATAAAGTGCTACAGCCACAAAATATTTTGGTTTTCGTTAAAAGCTGGGCATGGACTTCCAATCCGATGACCGTCTCGTATTTCATGGAGGATCTCCCGACTGCAACGGACAGGCGCTCTGGTTCAAGATGTTCCCTCCTGCGTAGGGATCCCTTTCAAGAAGGCGATGTAGGCGGTGGGAAATTCATGCTGTTCTGCCCCAGAGATAATCTTCCCCAGATAGGTTTTTGAGGGGAGAAACACCCCCTGCCGCACGGCCAGGTAGGTGAGCGCAGGGAGCGCCGTATTTTCAGACCCGTGGTGATTGCCCGAGTCTCCCGCGCCATGTTGACTGCGGTCCAGAGAGACGACCCAAACATCTTGTCGAACATAGGAGCTTGGGTAATCGGCGGCCTGATCCATTTTTTTGAGATGGGTCGGCGACAGATCATATAAAACGCCATAGACCTCGCCCCCTCGTTCAGGCAGAATATCCGCCGTGGCAGACTTCCAGGCATGCGACCAGCGGGTGAAGGCAAGCGTATAGTGGCTCATCTTCCCGATCCCAATGACGGTCGCGCTGGGGCAACGGGTCTGCATCTGGAGCGTTTCCATATTGGAGCCATACGCAAAATAGATCATGGGAGCGTCGGCGTCCTTTTGTGAAAGTCATGATCCCGTTCGAAGGCATAGGCGGTTTTTAGAAGCGTCTCTTCCTCAAACGCCCGGCCAAGAAGCTGTAGGCCAATGGGGAGCCCCTCTTTGGTAAAACCGGCAGGCAGGGACAGCGCGGGAATGCCGGCAAGATTGGCCGAAATGGTGAAAATATCCGAGAGATACATCGCCAGGGGGTCGGCCATCTTTTCCCCGCACCGGAAGGCGGGCGTGGGCGTGGTGGGGGCTAAAAGGAGATCAACCTGGCTGAACGCTTCATCAAAATCACGTTTAATCAGTGTGCGGACTTGCTGGGCCTTTTTGTAGTAGGCGTCATAGTAGCCGGAGGACAGGACATAGGTCCCCAGCATGATCCTTCGTTTGACCTCGGATCCAAAGCCCTCCCTGCGCGTCTCGCTGTACATTTCAAGCAGGTCCCCGGAGGCGCGGCTTCGATAGCCGTAGCGGACCCCGTCATATCGAGCCAGATTGGAACTGGCCTCTGCGGTGGCCAGGATATAGTACACCGCAATGGCCATGTCGGTATGGGGCAGTGAAATGGTCTGGATCGCAGCGCCCAGATGCCGATAATGCGCCATCGCCTGCTCCACGGCCAAGGCCACCTCCGGATCGATGCCCGCCACAAAATACTCTTTGGGTATGCCGATTCGAAGGCCGGAGATCTTTTGCCCAAGATTCGCCGTGAAATCGGGGAGGGGAAGGGTCACCGACGTGGAATCCCGAGGATCGTGTCCGCCAATGAGGTTCATGAGGAGCGCCGCGTCCGTGACATCGCGGGTGATCGGCCCGATCTGGTCGAGCGATGAGGCGAAGGCAACCAGCCCATATCGGGAGACACGTCCGTAGGTTGGCTTTAACCCCACGACGCCACAGAGGGCTGCGGGCTGGCGAATCGAGCCTCCCGTGTCGGAACCGAGGGCGGCCACCGCTTGAGAAGCCGCCACGGCTGCCGCCGATCCGCCACTGGAGCCGCCGGGGACCCGAGAGAGATCCCAGGGGTTCCGGGTTTTTTCGAAGGCCGAATTCTCGGTGGAAGATCCCATGGCAAATTCATCCATGTTGGTCTTCCCAAGAAAGATAGCGCCGGCCTTTTTGAGGCGCTCCGCCACCGTGGCATCATAGGGAGGGGCGTAATGTTCCAGCATTTTAGAGGCGCAGGTGGTTGGCGTACCGGCGATGCAGAGATTGTCTTTCATGGCCATCGGGATGCCGGTGAATGGCGTCACCGCTTCGCCGGTTGCGAAGCGACGATCGGCGGCATCGGCACGGTCCAGGGCCTCTTTCCGGGTCAGGGAAAGGTAGGCGTGAACCTGCGGCTCGACCTGGTCAATACGCCGATAAAACGCCTCGACCAATTCTCTTGCGGAGAATTCCTTTTTCTTGAGGGCCTGATGAAGGAGATGGGACGGCTGATCCACAACGTTCAAATGCCGCTCCGGATCTGTTCGATGCGGTTTTTGTCATCCACTTTCACGACCTTTGGAAGAAAACCGTTGAGTTCTTTTTCATCGTAAAGCGCATAGCAGAAGATGATAATTTTATCCCCAACAACCCCTTTTCTGGCGGTGGGGCCATTCAGACAGATCATGCCAGAATCACGCACGCCGGGAAGGACATAGGTGATGAACCGTTCCCCATTGTTGAGATTGGAGACGGTGATTTGTTCATAGGGGAGAATGCCGGCGGCCTCAATGAGGGTCTCGTCAATCGTGAGACTTCCTTCATAGTTGAGCTCGGATTCGATCACCGTGGCCCGGTGAATTTTGGATCTAAGCATCAATCGGATCATTTGTTTTATCCAAACAGGGGGTCGTTGCTTACTCGATAATTTTGGGGACCCGAAAATAGGGGCCTTCTCTCTCCGGTGCCGCTTTCAGCCCTTCTTCCATCGGGAGTGAGGGCTGAACCTGGTCCTCCCGGAAAACGTTTGACAGGGACAGAACATGGGTTGTTGGCGCAACCCCTTCCGTATCCACCTGGTTTAACTTTTCAACATGGCTTAGGATGTTGTTGAGTTGCCCCGTAAACTGGGCCGCCTCGTCCGGGGTGATTGCCAACCGCGCCAATCTGGCGATATTCCGAACCGTTTCTGGACCGATCATCGGCGTTGAAACCTCTCCCTCGCGTCGCTAACAGGGCGTCAGTTTAGCATACTTAACAGACAATTTCTTCGTGCCGACAGAATGAAATGAAACGGTGACCTTCGCCTCATCCCCCTGGCCTTCATAGCGCTCAACCTGTCCCATCCCAAACAGGGGATGACGCACCTGTCCCCCCACGACCGGTCCCCCTTCTGAACCTGCTGAACCTTCTGAAGGGAGGGAACCTGCGGCGATGTTGTCTCTTGCCACGCGGGGGGGGGCCGCCTCAAATCGCTCACTCATCCTTCCATTGGGATAGACCCGATGGATCAACGCGGGCGGCAGCTCCAGCACAAAGGGGGAGGGCTTATTCTGACTCATGGTTCCAAAAAGACGGCGCGTGACCGCACTGGTAACAAACAACCTCTCTTTCGCGCGGGTGATTCCAACGTAGCAGAGCCGCCGTTCCTCCTCCATCTCTTTAAAGTCGGAGAACGATCTTGCGTGGGGGAAGATCCCCATTTCCATGCCGACCATGAAAACGACGGGGAACTCCAGCCCCTTGGCCGAGTGCAAGGTCATGAGCGTCACACTGTTCTGGCCGACGCCATCATCGTAGGTGACCAGGGCAATTTGATCGAGAAACGATTTCACAACCCAATAATTCCATTCCCTTGAATTGGGGGCGGGCCGCATCTCTTCCCCCAGCTCGACAATTTCCTCCATCCCCGCTGGGTCATACTGCTCTGCGGCGGCGATGAATTCGTGGACATTTTCAATACGGGTTTCCGCTTCCCGACCATATTCCCGTGTCAGAAAGGTCATGTAGTCGACCTCCTCCATGATGAGGCGAATCAACTGATGGAGGGGGCACGCTCCGGCAGCCTCCCGCATCCCCTCGATCAAGGCGTGAAAGGCGGAAAACCCCTTTTTCGCGGCGGGAGTGAGATCACTTTCTTCAATCCGTCCCAGGGCGTCATAGAGAGAGAGACCCGCAGATTCCGCATAATTGGACAGCCGCTCTATCGAGACCATCCCCAGTCCACGCGGCGGCAGATTGATCACGCGCCGGAAGCTTAACAGGTCGTTCGGATAGAGGATGAGTCGAAGATAGGCAATCAGATCTTTGATTTCTTTGCGCTCATAAAATCGCTGCCCCCCAAAGATGACGTAGGGGAGAGAGCCCTGCCGCAGGGCCTCTTCCAGAACCCGGGACTGGGCATTGGTGCGATAGAGCACGCAAAAATCAGAGAAGGGCCGGCCCTCTGTTTTCCGCATCTGTTGAATCGAGGATCGGACAAAGGCCGCCTCCTGTGCTTCATCGGCGACCTCGGCCCAGACGATCGGCTCTCCAGGTTTATTTTCCGTCCAGAGCGATTTTTCACGACGCTTGCGATTTTTCTCCACCACGGCAGATGCGGCGGAGAGAATGGTTCGGGTGGAGCGGTAGTTTTGATTGAGGACGATCACCTTCGCGCTTGGAAAGTCGCGTTCGAACTGAAGGATATTTTCAACATTCGCCCCACGAAAGGCATAGATTGACTGGTCGTCATCCCCCACCACGCAGAGATTTTTTTCTGAAGAGAGCAGCAGGGAAATGAGCCGATATTGGGCATGATTGGTGTCCTGATACTCGTCAATCAGAATATATCGAAACTGCTCCTGATAATGTTGTCGGACCTCTGGCATGGTCTCAAGCAAGCGAATCGTTTCGCCAATTAAATCGTCAAAGTCGAGCGCCTGAAATTCCCGAAGTCGCGCCTGGTATCGCGTGTAAATTTTAGCCAGTTTCTCTTCAAATCCAAATGTCGGGGCCCTCTCCGCATAGTGATCTGGAGAGATCAGCTCCTGTTTCAGCTTGCTGATTCGTCCCAGGAGCATCTTGGGAGGGTACCGCTCCTCGTTGAGAGAAAGTCCCTCCGCGCACGACTTGAGGACAGCGACCTGGTCAGAAATGTCATAAATCGTGAAGTCATTTTTGAGGCCCAGGTGGTGAATCGACTTTCTTAGCATTCTCATGCAGGCGGAATGAAACGTGGCAAGATAAATGCCGTGAGACTGGGGGGCGACCAGACGGTCAACACGCTCTCTCATCTCCCGGGCGGCCTTGTTCGTAAAGGTCACCGCGAGGATCTGCCGGGGGGGGACATGAAGCGACTGAATTAAATGGGCAATCCGGTAGGTAATGACCCGGGTCTTCCCACTGCCGGCCCCGGCAAAGATGAGCAGGGGGCCTTCCGTGTGCAAAACCGCTTCCGCCTGGGAGGGATTCAGATGAGTGAGCAGGTCGATCAAGGGTGGATTACTCGACCGTGACGCTCTTTGCGAGGTTGCGTGGCTGGTCCACGTCCGTTCCACGCAAGACAGAGATATGATAGGCCAAAAGTTGCAGCGGGATGGTCATCAAAATCGGGCTAAGATAAGCGGGGGCTTTGGGAACGAAGAAAACCTCTTCCGTGAGACTTGACACTTCGTTGTCCCCTTCCTCCGCAAAGGCGATAATTTTCCCGCCACGGGCCTTGGCCTCCATAATGTTTGAGAGGATCTTTTCATAGACCGCGTCTCGCGGTGCCAGGACGACCACCGGCATGTTTTCGTCAATGAGGGCGATGGGGCCATGCTTCATCTCTCCGGCGGGATAGCCTTCGGCATGAATATAGGAAATCTCTTTGAGTTTTAATGCCCCCTCAAGGGCCACGGGATAGTGAATCCCACGCCCGATATAGAGAAAGTCCCGGTGCCGGAAGACCCGCCGGGCCATGGCCGCGATGCGATCTTCATGCCGCAACAGCTCCTCGATTTGTTTTGGAATGAGAATTAAATCGTGAATCAGTTGTTTCCCCTCCTCCTCCGGGAGCTCCCCCCGTTTTCTCCCCAGATAAAGCGCAATAAGAACCAGTGCGGTCAACTGCGTCACAAAGGCCTTCGTGGAGGCGACCGAGATCTCCGGACCGGCATGGGTGTAGAAAATAGTATTGGCCTCCCGGGTCATGCTGCTGCCAACAACGTTGCAGATCCCCAGCGTGCGCACCTTTGCGGCATGGGCCTCTTTGAGTCCCGCCAGGGTATCCGCCGTCTCGCCAGATTGGGAAATGGCAATGACCAGGTCGTTCGCGGAAAGCCGAGGGTGGCGGTAGCGAAATTCCGAGGCGATATCCACCTCTACGGGAATGCCGGACATCCCTTCGATGAGGAATTTTCCGACGAGGGCGGAATGCCAGGAGGTGCCGCATCCAATCAGAACAATTCGCTGTATTTTTTGAATGTCGGCGTCGCTCAATCCGATTTCATCCAGACACGCCTCGCCGGTTTCCTGAATAACCCGACCGCGGACCGTATCCACAATCGCCCGGGGCTGTTCATGGATCTCTTTCTCCATGAAGTGACGGAAGCCTCCCTTCTCCACCATCACGGGGTCCCAGGCAATTCGCTGGGTTTTTTTGGCCAGCGTCGCGCCTTTTAAGTCCCGAATCTCCACCCCCATCGGGGTAATCAGCGCCATCTCGCCATCCTCCAAAAAGATGACTTCACGGGTATGCGAGAGGAAGGCGGGGATATCGGAGGCGACAAAATATTCCTTCTCTCCCACACCCACCACCAGCGGGCAGCCGGAGCGAACCGCAATGAGCCGGTCGGGCTCCTGCTCGGTTAAAAGACAGATCGCAAGACTTCCCCGCATCATCTGAATCGCGGACTGCACGGCCTTTTCAAGCGGAAGGCCCTGTTGATAGAGTTTATCGATTAAGTGAACGATGACCTCGGTATCGGTATCCGAGATAAAGACGCGGCCCTCCGCCTTCAAGCTGGCCTTGAGTGAAAGATAGTTCTCGATGATGCCGTTGTGAACGAGAACGAACGAGCCGGCACGATGGGGATGGGCGTTTTCTTCCGAAGGCTTGCCATGCGTGGCCCAACGGGTATGGCCAATTCCCGCATGGCCCCGGATGGGTTGTCGGGTGAGGGTGGACTCCAGGGCGGAGAGCTTCCCCACGGATCGCTTCACCTCCAGTTTGCCATTCGAGAAAAAGGCCACCCCCACCGAGTCGTAGCCACGGTATTCCAGCCGCCTTAATCCATCCACGAGCACGGAAAGAACGTTCTTTTCACCCACATATCCGATGATGCCGCACATAGCGTCTCCTTAAGGATACCTACTCTGTCTTTTTTTGTTTCTTTCTTTTCTTTTCCATCCACCCAATCTTGTTTTCCTGCTTCATCCGTGAAAGGGCAAGGGTATCCTGCGGCACGTCTTCGGTAATGGTGGAGCCTGCCGCGATGAGAGATCGCGCCCCCACCCGAACCGGCGCCACAAACTGCGTATCGCTTCCCACAAACACATCGTCTTCAATGATGGTTTGGTACTTTTTCTCGCCATCATAATTGCAGGTGATGGTCCCGGCGCCGATGTTGACCCGCCGACCGATGACGGCATCTCCAATATAGCTCAAATGATTTGCCTTGGAGCCTTCTCCTATTTCTGCCTTTTTTATCTCGACGAAGTTACCCACTTTTGCCCCTTTTCGAAGCAGGGTTCCTGGACGCAGATGGGCGAAGGGTCCCACGGTCGCCCCGGATTCAATCTGCGCCTCTTCGATCACGCAATGGTCCTTCACGACAATCCCCGATTCAAGACGGCTGTTTTTAATGCGACAGGGGTAGAGGGTGCATCCCTCGCCAATTTCTGTCTTCCCCTCCAACGTGACGTTGGGGTAGAGGAGGGTGTCCCGGCCCACTTTCACTGAAGCGTCAATCCGTGTGGAATCCGGATGGAGCAGGGTCACCCCTTCGGCCATCCAGAAGGCGTTGACCCGCGCTCGGATCACGCGATCCGCCATGGCAAGATCGGCCCGGCTGTTAATCCCCATCGCCTCTTCCGGCAGGGCCTCGACGCCCACCATTTTCATCCCTTGATCTGAAGCCACCCCAATCATATCGGTCAGATAGTACTCTTTCTGCCGGTTATTCGGCGTGATTTTTTGGAGGGCTTCAAACAAGAAAGCGGCTTGTGCGATATAGACCCCGCAATTTATTTCCCGGATCTGACGTTCTGTTTCAGAGGCATCCCGCTCTTCGACGATACGCTGGATGGTCTGATCGGTATTCCGGATCACCCGACCATAGCCGGTGGGTTGCGTAAGTTTTGCCGTCAGGAGCGTGATCGTCGCCGCCTCCTTCTGATGCAGCGCCCACATCTGCTGCAACGTTTCATCGCGCAGCAGGGGAGTATCCCCGCTTAAAATAAAAACCGCTCCGGAAAATCCCAATAGCGTCTCCCTGGCCTGAAGGACAGCATGTCCCGTCCCGGAAGGAGGATCCTGGAGAAGCAGGGTGACCTCTCGGGCCGCCAGGGCGGTTTTAACCTGTTCTGACTGATGTCCAACGATGACAATCCTCCGGCCAAACGCCAACCTCTCCACCATGTCGATGACATAAGCGATCATCGGCACCCCTGCCACAGCATGGAGCACCTTGGGAAGGGCGGATTTCATGCGCTTCCCCTGACCTGCGGCAAGAATGATGGCGGCGTTCTCTTTCATGAGGGAGGGGCTCATCGCGCCGCTTCCACAATCATTGTGGGGTTATAAAGACCGCAGGAGACCACCATCTTCATCGCCTCATCAACGCCCAGGGTAAGGGGGATGACCTCTGTCTCTGGAACAAAAAGAAGAAAACCTGAAATCGGATTGGGAACGGTCGGGACAAAAACATTAATCACTTTTTCAGAGGAGAGCCGATCCCGATTTCCCTTAAATTCACCGGTCACAAACCCCAGGGTGTGTGACCCTTTTCGGGGATATTCAATCAGGACCACACGGCTGAATTTATTTTTATCCCCGGTTTGAAATGAGAGGGCGTCCACCATCGACTTGACGAGGGAGTAAACATTTCTAACCAGCGGAACCCGGACGAGGAGGCCTTCCCAGATCAGCAGCAGTTTCTTGCCCAGAAAATTGGTCGTCAACGCCCCCACACTGACCACAAAAACAAGCAAGAGGAGAATGCCCAGGCCCGGGATATAAACGTCCGATTCTTTGAGCAGGGAGCCGAGGACCCCCTCCATCGCCACAAAAAGGGCTTCCAAAATAAGATAGGTGCCCCAAACAGGGGTGATCACCAGGAGCCCCGCGATAAAATATCGGCGAATCGATTGCATCTTTATCTCCTTGTCAAAACAGGATCAAAACGGGCTCAAAACGGGCTGATAATACCTATTTCGTGCCCTTCCTGCAAGATTTTTAGGCCTGACAGGGCAAACAGGATTGGGACTCAAGATTCGATGTTTTTAGTTTTTATTTTTGAAGACCGTCTCATAGATTGTCTGGGCCATCTTCTCATATCCTTGGGGGGTGAGATGGAGGCCGTCTGATGAATATGCGGGGAGGAGACGGCTTTGGGCATCTGCGGTGGCGGTGAAGAGATCGACGACCGGAATCTGAAGACGCTCGGCCTCTTTGCAGATCTCTTGGTTGAGTGCAAGACGGGGCGGAATAAAGTCGTCCGCGCCGATGATCGAGGGGACAGTACAGGCGATCGGCCTGATATTGGCCTTTTGTGCCTGCGTGTACATCTCACGCAGGTGATCGATGATTTCATGGGTGGGGAGTCTCCATCCAATATCGTTGGCCCCACCTAAAATGATGACGATCTGCGGGGCAACCCGCACCACATCTCTTTCAAAGCGGTGCAGCATCTCTTCTGTCATCTCGCCACTGAAGGCAGAAATCTGGAGGCTCGTATCAGGCGGGAGCAGGTCTCTTAAGTAGGTGGCGTAAGGGATTGACTCAAAAGGGGAGATGTAGCCGACCGTCAGGCTATCTCCAAAGGCCACAATTTTCACAAGAACATCCCCTTTCAGGTACGGGCAGGAAACCCGTGTCATCCTTCGACTACTTTCTACCACTCATGGCCCGAACCCAGCAATATACACGGGGGTGAGGCTGTCGGTGCGGGTTCCATTGACTAAGTGGCCATCGCCGTTATTTCCCCAACATTTGACCCCGCCTACTGTGGTGACGGCGCAGAGGTGGTAACCCCCAACGTAGAAGAACTACAACACCTGAAATGCTTGGCCCAGCGGCTGAAACCCTGAAACTTCATTGTCTCTCTGTAGTGCGTCTAACGCTTCTTTACATTTGGCGATTTTGGTCATGATGCGATCCCCCGGCGCGGTCCACACAAATACTTTTGGATTCTGGTTGTGATTTTTCAAGTACTCCCCGATGGTGGCAATCAGATCCGGTACACTTCGGAAAACTCCGCGACGAATACGTTTGTCGGTGATCTCGCGAAACCACCGTTCGACCCTATTGAGCCAAGAGCTTGAAGTTGGAATAAAGTGAAGATGGAAGCGCGGGTGACGTCGAATCCAGGATTGGACGCGGGGATGCTTGTGGGTCCCGTAGTTGTCTACGATGAGATGGAGGTCGAGTTCCGGCGGGGTTTCGCTGTCGATCTTCTTGAGGAATCGGATAAATTCCTGGTGCCGGTGGCGAGGCATGCAGTCGCCAATGACTTTCCCATTCAGCATGCTCAAGGCCGCGAACAACGTGGTGGTACCGTTGCGCTTGTAGTCGTGCGTCATGGTCCCGCAACGCCCCTTCTTCATGGGAAGACCCGGCTGTGTACGATCGAGGGCTTGAATTTGACTTTTCTCGTCGACGCACAAGACCAGGGCCTTGTCCGGAGGATTCAAATAGAGCCCAACAACATCGGTGAGCTTCTCCATGAAGTGTTTGTCGCGGCTGAGCTTGAACGTCTGGGTCAGATGTGGCTTGAGGTTGTGCTGTTTCCAAATGCGGCGGATGGTCGCTTCGCTCAGACCCTGAGCCTCGGCCATAGTCCGAGTGCTCCAATGTGTTGCATTGACAGGCTTGGTTTGGAGAGTCGCTTCCACGACCGTACGAATTTTTTGATCCGATATTCTTGGTAGACGTCCTGGACGGGGAGCATCTTTTTCTAGTCCAGGCAATCGAAGGGCCAAGAATCGCTGTCGCCACAGTTGTACGGTTGGGCGCGAGATGTTCAATCGGTGAGCAATGTCCTGGCTCAAAATCCCGTCGACTGCCATCTGGATAATTTGGGCTCGCTGCACCAAGCGCATGGGGAGAGTTCTTGCGTGAACCCACCTCAATAAGCCCGAACTTTCTTCTGGCGACAGCGTAATAGGCTCTGCGATCCTCACAAGACAGCATATAATTTATTCCCATATAAGTAAAGCTAATTATGACGCACTACACTAGCTCTTACTTCAGGACGATTTTTGAAGGACTATTACAGATGAACGTCTTACCCTCGACAGATTGAACCACTGAAACAGTATAGGTTGCAGGAGGAAGAGTTTTGATGTCAATTTTTCCACCGTAACCGGCCATCTCAATCGGCAAATTGAAAGCCTTTGCCACATCCGGCCTAGACATTCTGGTTAAAGGAACACGCAAACCATTTTTTTTGTCCTCAGAAACAATCTGCATTGAGATATCCTCAGGTATTTTCCCACTAGATTTATCAAACGCCCAACCCCACGGCTGCAAATCAGTTTCTCTACCAAATTCAACACCCGCTATCGGTGCATTTATCCCACAATAATCATCAGCAACAATCATGAGCGTTTCTTTATTAGAACCACCTGCTGTCAACAACAGATCCGCACTTACCAACAAAACTCTTTTAATAGTTT